>NZ_VCDP01000022.1:0-104257 GCF_033949345.1 Xenorhabdus littoralis | reverse complement strand
ATAGTTTTTTTCAAAAAAATCACCGACTGATGACTATTGCAGCAAATTGCACTTAAGTTGCTAGTTTTTCCAGCGTTAAGAAGCCATATTCGTATAAAACAGGACTCAAGGCTTCACTATCAGCGTCTAATTTTGTGCAATAAGCCAAGTTATCCACTGTTGTTAAAAACAAATCTTCCCGATTTTTAATCAGCCATGCCGTTCTACGGGCAATAGCTGCTCCCGAATCAATCAATCTTGTTCCATCAGGTAAGACTTGTGAAAGTTCTTCTGCTATCAAAGGAAAGTGTGTACACCCCAAAATGACTGTATCCGGCGGTTCTTTCATTCTCAGCCACGGTTTCAATATCTTCTTTAAAGCTTCTGGCGGGACATCTTTACCGTGTAGTTTCCTTTCCGCCAATTCCACCAGCTCAGCGGAGCCTATTAAGTGCACCTGACAATCCGTCGCGAATCGGGTGATTAATTCTTTGGTATAGTCGCGATTTACCGTAGCACGTGTCGCCAATAATCCCACAACACGATTACAGGTCAGCTTCGCCGCAGGTTTAATTGCTGGTACAACACCAACAACAGGAAAAGAAAAACGCTCACGTAAGGCGGGCAAGCTGACCGTACTGGCAGTATTGCAAGCAATGACGGCTATCGCTAAGGGATGTTTTCTCTGGATAGAATCGATAACCTGCACGACTCTTTCAATAATCACTTCAGCCGTTTTTTCACCATAAGGGAAAGCTTCATTATCGAAAGCATATATATAGTGGAGATCCGGCAAGAGTTGATGAATTTCTTTATAGACAGATAAACCACCCACTCCGGAGTCAAAAACCAGAATCGTTGGACGGGCGGTCTTGTTTAAATCAGAAGTTGTAGCTGCCAGTGAGGTAGTATTCTCTTCCTGGAGTGCGGTAGCCATAGGCTGTCTCATAATTTTTATCAAACAGATTAGCTATTCTAGCACGTATTATTAAGTGGTCAGTGATTGGATATGAGGCGCTGATATCCCATAAACTTACACCTCCTAATTTTACTGATTTCGGAGGAGACATACTAAAGTCTTGATCATAGCGCTGACCAATATATTGATAGGTTACTCCCCAATCGACATTGAAGGCTTCCCAATCCAGTTGGTATTTAACTTGTTGTTTAGCTCTGCGCGTTAATTGCTGATTATCGCCATCACGCGGATCAACATACTGTAATGTTAATTGATGCTGGAATATGCCGGTATCCATTGTTCCCGTCCACTCAATGCCTTTTATTTTCGCCTTACCGATATTTTCATAGTGGTTATTGGCAAAATTGATCAACTGTTCAATTTCATTACGATAAACAGACAGACGCCAATTAAGTGATCCAGTCAGCCCTTCAATTCCACCTTCCCATTGTTGACTTTCTTCTGGTTTAAGGCTTTCATTTCCCCATTGGCTATAAAGCTGGCTCAAAGTCGGTGCTTTTAATGCCGTTCCATAGGAAGTTATAAAACGATACCCCTCAACGAATTCCCAACTTGCCCCGGTTTGCCATGTTGTATTCCAATTATATTCAGAATGGTGATCTGAACGTGCAGCCACTTCTACAATGAAATCATGGAATTTTTGCTGTGCCGTTAAGTACAATCCTGTGTTATCCACATCTTTTTGTGTCGGGATATAATTGGAGCCTGCTGTAATTGATTCTCTTTTCCAGTCAATGCCACTGCTGATTGCACCATGACCAACCAGCCATCGGTTTCCCCATTGGACATTGTATTGTTTGGAATCACTCAGGCTGGTGCTTTTGCCATAACGCCCGTCGTCAGGAGCGTGATTATAATCTTTCACATGACTGTAACCGGCCATTAATTGAGAAGAGTAAATACCTTGATTAAATTGAAGTCCGGCATCATAAGTACGACTGAATAGTTCGCGAGTATCAGTCCCGCCAATACCCCCAGCATCATAAGCGGTTCGGTTATTAAATCCATAAGTCCGAGCAAATCCACTCATTTGTTCATTTATTTTATGGTCTATTTCCAACCACAGCATCTTACTCATAAAACCATCGCGATCTGGCTGGCGGTATCCTCCTGTTTTACCATCAACTATCACATCAAACCCTTTGGTATAAGCATAACCTGCTGCTGCAGTTAATAAGGTATCTTCACCCAATCTCTGCTGAGTCGAACCGTTATAGTTTTGATATCCGTTCGTGCCGATTCCTGCATTCAGCGTGGTTCCCTGCTGTTCTCTTTTTGTGATGATATTGATCACTCCTCCGATGGCGTCAGAACCATATACGGCAGAGCGAGCGCCACGGATGTACTCAATTCTTTGTACTATTGAGATTGGGATCTGACTAAAGTCGGCTGCTCCGGTGATACCTGCCTGATTTAAACGAATCCCATCCACCAGCACCAATGTATGATTTGAGTTTGTACCACGAACAAATAAAGAAGAATTCTGTCCCATTCCTCCGTTCTGCGCAATATCAACACTGGGCAAACGGCGCAAGACATCAACCAGACTGTTGGATTGCCAATGGTCTATATCTTCGCGAGTGATTACCGTCATTGGCGCTAAAACGGAAGAAACAGGTTGTTTATAGCGATTGGCAGTCACTACCAGCGGATCTTGGTTATCAGCAGTCGCAAAAACACTCCAACCAGAAAACACCGCTACAGACACAGCAGATAAAAGAATATATTTTTTATTTATCATGATATTTGTGATGAGAAAATGGCGTCTAACTATAAAGCGTCATGCTACGATGAAGGCAGTAATGTGTCCAGAATCTCCCTATTATCAAAAAAGATAGCTGGCACACCAGAAAACTGGACATCCTTCCCGCTTGCCCTACAATGCCGCTCGGAAATTTTTCTTAACGCGACCATACGAGAACCAGATAATGCAGAATGCTTTGCCAACGGAAAATTATGAAAATCAATTGATGGAGAAGGCCCATCGCCTAAAAGGAATGATGACCCCCTTTAGCGCACCAGAGCCTGAGGTTTTCCGTTCCCCTGCATCACATTACAGAATGCGAGCAGAATTCCGTATCTGGCATGAGGAAGATGACCTCTACCACATTATGTTTGATCAGCAAACCAAACAGCGTATCCGTATTGATCAATTTCCGGTTGCCAATCCGCTAATAAATAGCATGATGCAGGCAATTATCGCTGGCGTAAAAGATAACCCCGTATTGCGCCATAAACTATTTCAGGTGGATTATCTTTCCACTCGCAGCAATAAAATCATTGTCTCTCTGCTTTACCACAAAAAACTGAGTGATGAATGGCGTGAACATGCAGTCGCTCTGCGCAGTCAATTAATGGCAGAAGGGTTTGATGTCCAACTTATTGGGCGCGCTTCAAAAACCAAAATCATGCTCGAACATGACTATATAGATGAAGAATTGCCTGTTGCGGGTAAAACCATGATTTATCGTCAGGTCGAAAACAGCTTCACACAACCGAATGCCAGCATCAATATTCATATGTTGGAATGGGCGATTGATAGCACCAAAGGCTCTCAAGGCGATCTGCTTGAACTGTATTGCGGTAATGGTAATTTTTCTCTGGCACTGGCGCAAAATTTTGACAAGGTATTGGC
Organism: Xenorhabdus littoralis; assembly: GCF_033949345.1. Lineage (NCBI taxonomy): Bacteria > Pseudomonadati > Pseudomonadota > Gammaproteobacteria > Enterobacterales > Morganellaceae > Xenorhabdus > Xenorhabdus littoralis. Next base: position 100,664 of record NZ_VCDP01000022.1, on the reverse strand, counting down.
GACAGAAATTGCTAAGCCATCCGTTGCCGCCGCTCAATTTAATATTGCAGCGAATCAGATTGATAATGTACAGATTATCCGCATGTCAGCGGAAGAATTTACTCAGGCGATGAATGGAGAGCGCGAATTTAACCGACTGAAAGGGATTGATTTAAAGAGTTATCAATGCGAAACCATTTTTGTTGATCCGCCACGCAGTGGGTTGGATGAAGAAACAGTTAAAATGGTGCAGGCATATCCACGTATTCTTTATATTTCCTGCAATCCGGAAACACTCTGCCAGAATCTGGAAACGCTGACGCAAACTCATAAGGTCAGCAAACTGGCACTCTTTGATCAATTCCCTTATACCCATCATATGGAATGCGGTGTACTGCTGGAAAAAAGAGTCTAATCGTTATTAATTGACCCAAAAACCAAAAACGCCACAGAGCTAACACAGAACTAACCTTGTGGCGTTTTCATTGAATACATTTCAGTAAGAAACCATCAGCTTTGGCTTTCTGAAGCGAGTATCGCTTGCTTCTTACGTCCTTTCACTTTCATGTAAATCCAAAATACTAAAACAGTACCAATAATGACAGGCAAGAAGTTAGAGCCAATCGCCGGATATTCCATCCGAATAAATGCACTGTACATGAACATGCCCAAGAAGAAACATCCCGTAGCTAACTTTGGTAATCCTTCAGCCATTGGATAATTCAAATAACGTTGATGGAGACAATACAGAGAAAGAACCAATGCAATAATCGGGAAAATGGAAAAAGGCACATACACGTTAAAAAATGCTGAAAAAGTTCCATGTGTTGCTAGTCCAACGATAAGAGCAAGCAACATAGTGCTTTTATCTTGGCGGTATTGTTCCATCGTATTGTTCTCCTTCGTTATTATTCAGAGGATTTAGGGATCGCTTTAGGGGTAGTGTTTTTTTCTTGCTCACGACGATACCAATAATAAGCACCTTTGGAAATCATACGGAGTTGCAAAACTAAGCGCTCTTCGAGGCGACGTCTTTTTTCCTCATCAATATCGAGTGCTTCTGCACCTGCACTGAATACGATAGTGACCATCGCCTCGGCTTGTATTTCGGTAAAATGACGCGGCATATGACTTGCTTGTTCAAGGTAGTCTGCCAGTTCAGCAATAAAATGTTGGATTTCCCGTGCGACAGCCGCACGGAATTCAGCCGATGTACCGGAGCGTTCGCGCAGCAACAACCGGAATGCGTTGGGGTTATTACCGATGAATTCCATAAATGTTGAAACAGAAGTACGGATAATACTGCCGCCCTTTGCAATGCGCTGACGAGCCTGACGCATTAACTGGCGCAGCATCAAGCCACTTTCATCTACCATCGTCAGCCCCAACTCATCGACATCCCGAAAATGACGATAGAAAGAAGTCGGTGCAATACCGGCTTCCCGCGCGACTTCCCGCAGACTCAAACTTGTGAAGCTGCGTTCAGCGCTGAGTTGGCTGAATGCCGCTTCAATCAGGGAACGACGAGTTTTTTCTTTCTGTTTTGCTCTGACGCCGGTTACGCTACTCACAACAATCTTGAACCATCTCGACTTATAATGAAGCAAATATAACAGATTCAGCTAAGTTTGCTGTGATTGTTCTCTTAAAGATATTATTCGGTATTTTCCTGTTTTATTTCTAAACAGTGAGATAAAAACCATATGCTCATTGGGTTATCACATCAACTAATGTTAAGATAGAGTTGTTATTTTGTGTAAAAACAGGTCTTTCCTCTATGCAATATACTCATTTTGATGCCATTGTGATTGGCTCTGGTCCCGGAGGGGAAGGAGCAGCAATGGGGTTGGTGAAACAAGGCAAAAACATTGCTGTTATAGAGCGTTACAATAATGTCGGTGGTGGATGTACTCACTGGGGTACAATACCGTCGAAAGCTCTTCGCCATGCCGTCAGCCGTATTATCGAATTTAATCAAAATCCCCTCTACAGTGATAACTCCCGCATTCTTCGTTCTTCGTTTTCTGAAATCCTGAAACATGCTGAAGTCGTGATTAATCAGCAAACCAAAATGCGTCAGGGATTTTATGAGCGTAACCGATGCCGAATGTTTGCAGGAGAGGCAACATTTATTGATGAACATCGGGTAAGTGTTCGTTATGCTGATGATAGTGTTGAACTATTGAGCGCGGACAAAATAATTATTGCCACTGGCTCCCGCCCTTACTGCCCCCCTGATGTTGATTTCAACCATTCCCGTATCTATAACAGCGATACCATTCTGCAACTGGATCATGAACCACGCCACGTAATCATTTATGGTGCGGGGGTGATTGGCTGTGAATATGCCTCTATTTTCCGGGGCTTGGGCGTTAAAGTGGATTTGATCAATACCCGTGATCATCTGCTGTCTTTCCTTGATCAAGAAATGTCTGATGCCCTGTCTTACCATTTCTGGAATAGTGGCGTTATCATTCGCCACAATGAAGAATATGAGAAGATTGAAGGTGTCGAGAATGGTGTGATTGTTCACCTGAAATCCGGCAAAAAAGTCAAAGCAGACTGCCTGCTGTATGCCAATGGTCGAACAGGCAATACAGACACGTTAGGTTTGGAAAATGTCGGGTTGGAAACAGACAGCCGTGGCTTACTGAAAGTCAATCGTGCCTACCAAACCACCAATGCAAACATCTATGCGGTTGGTGATGTTATTGGCTATCCAAGCTTGGCTTCTGCGGCCTACGATCAAGGGCGCATTGCGGCAAAAGCGATTACAACTGGAGAAGCTGACCTGCATCTGGTGGAAGATATCCCGACTGGGATTTATACCATTCCTGAAATCAGTTCAGTTGGCAAAACTGAGCAACAATTGACGTCAATGAAAATCCCTTACGAAGTCGGACGCGCTCAATTCAAACATCTGGCAAGAGCGCAAATTGTAGGGATGAATGTTGGCAGTATCAAAATTCTGTTCCACCGTGAAACAAAACAGATTTTAGGTATCCACTGTTTTGGCGAACGAGCCGCAGAAATCATTCATATCGGTCAAGCCATCATGGAACAAAAAGGCGAAGGCAATACTATCGAATATTTCGTTAATACTACCTTTAACTATCCAACAATGGCAGAAGCCTACCGTGTTGCAGCACTCAATGGGTTAAACCGGTTATTTTGATGTTTCGCCGAGCACGTCGAAATAATTGCCCATTTTAGCCCGAATCGCCTCTGCCAATTGCTCATAGCGACCACGCAGAGGTGAACCAGGACGATAGGCCAATATCACAGAACGCTTAGGTTCAGGCTCGTAGCATTCCAGATAACAAACACCATCACGCCTACGCTCTTTGGGAACCGACAGATCAGGCAGTAATGTAATCCCGCTCCCCGCTGCCACCATATTACGCAATGTTTCCAGACTGGTTGCCCTGAAATGGGTATCTTCTTTGGCTCCTGCCTGAAAACAAAATCCCATTGCCTGATCACGCAAACAGTGCCCATCTTCCAGCATCAATAATTTCTCTCCGGAGAGTTCACTCATCTTGACCTGAGTTCGTTCCGACCACTTGTGTCCTTCAAACACCGCCAGTTTCATCGGCTCTTCAAAAAGCGGGACTTCAATAAACGCTTCGGTTTCTTTCACCAACGCCAGAATAACGCAATCGAGTTTTCCGCTATCGAGCTGAGCCAGCAAGTTTTGGGTTTGAGCCTCATGCAGGTACATTTCCAATTTAGGAAACAACTTATGCAGCTCAGGAATGATAAATGGCAGGAGATAGGGGCCGATTGTTGGAATAAGACCGATATGCAACGGCCCTGACATGCTTTCACCTTGAAGGGAGGCCATTTCCTGCAAGACCTTCACTTCCCGCAATACAGTTTTCGCCTGTTCCACCAGCAACATACCCTGTTGGGTAAACAGTACCTTGCGGCTAGTGCGTTCCAGCAGCATCACGCCCAGCTCGTCTTCCAATTTACGGATTTGCCCACTCAGTGTCGGTTGGCTGACATGACAAGCATCAGCGGCTCGGCGAAAATGCCGATGTTCAGCAAGAGCCACAAGGTATTCCAGATCGCGGATATTCATTCCCAACCTCTGTGTTTGATATCAATGATAGTATTGATCAATAAATCATTATATCCACGAGAGGAAAAAACTATCAACCGATTGTGATTATTAGTGTTTTTTACTTAAATCGCAGCTTAGCCTGATCAATCGCTTTCTTCACTTGTTTCTCTGCGACCCCTCCTTTTGCCAGACGCTTATCCAGACAAGACTTCAGTGACAAAATGTCATAAACATCCACTGAAATAATCTCACTGAATTTTTGCAATTCAAACAGCGAAAGCTCTTCCAGCGCTTTACCCTTTGCAATCGCCGCGACGACAGCTTCACCAACAATGTGATGTGCTTCGCGGAACGGAACACCTTTTGCCACCAAATAATCAGCTAACTCAGTCGCATTAGCATATCCTTGCTTTGCCGCCTCTTCACAACGAGAGCGTTTCACTTGAATGCCGTCTAACACCAGCGCCGCCATATGCAGGCAATCCAGCCAAGTATCCAACGCATCAAACAAACCTTCCTTATCTTCCTGCATATCTTTATTGTAGGCGAGAGGAAGCCCTTTCAGTGTCATCATCATTCCCGCCAATGCACCCTGAACCCGGCCACATTTACCACGAATAAGCTCCAGCGCATCCGGATTTTTCTTTTGTGGCATTAAGGAAGAGCCGGACGTGACCCGATCTGACAATTCAACAAATCCAGCCTCGCCGCTGTTAAAGAAAATCAGGTCTTCCGCAAAACGCGAAAGGTGGATCATGCTGATGCTTGCATCTGACAACAGCTCCAAGACATGATCCCGATCGGAAACACTATCCAGACTATTGCGTGTTGCCGAGGTGAAGCCTAGCCATAATGCCAACTGTTCCCGATCGATATCGTAGGCTGTTCCTGCCAGCGCACCACATCCCAACGGGCTGACATCCAGCCGCTTCAGCGCATCTTGCAAACGGCTCTCATCGCGCCCCAGCATCTCAACATAGGCAAGGCACCAATGGGCAAAAGTGACAGGTTGTGCCCGCTGTAAATGGGTATAACCCGGCATCACCGCATTCTGATTATTCTCAGCAGTAATCACCAGCGCACGTTGCAACTCAACAAGTGCTTGCAGAATATGAACAATCTGATCTTTACACCATAGTTTCAGATCGGTTGCGACCTGATCATTACGGCTTCGCCCTGTATGGAGTTTTTTACCCAAATCCCCCACTTTCGTGATCAGTTGCCCTTCTACCCAGCTGTGAATATCTTCCGCATCGCTTTGTAAAATGGCCTTGGGATTGATACGCACTTCGTCCAATAGCTCGTTCAGCGCCTGTTCCAACTTGTGCTGCTCTTCGGAAGTTAATACTCCTACCGTAACCAATGCCTTTGACCATGCAACCGAGCCGATTATATCCTGCTCTGCCAGACGATAATCAAAACGCAATGAATCGTTGAATTGCTTGAACCGCTGATCGGCTTCCTGACTGAAACGTCCACCCCAAAGTGCCATAATATTGTTCCTGTTCTATGCTCTACTATTGACCATTAATTGCCAGACAATGACTTTTTGCTATTCAGTGCACGGATGCGTGAAGAAAGTGAATAGAGGCGGATAAATCCTTCAGCGTGGCTATGGTCGTAGACTTCATCCTCTCCAAACGTAGCGAATTCTTCAGAATAGAGACTATGGGCAGATTTTTTCTGCACCGCAGTCACCTGTCCTTTATAGAGTTTCAGGATAACTTCGCCGCTGACAGTGGCAGCCAGAATTTCTGCCGCCGCCTGAATTGACTGACGCAATGGAGCAAACCAACGTCCGTCATAGACAACATAAGACATTTCCAGCCCCAGTTGTTGGCGCCATTTGAAGCTATCGCGATCCAGAACCAGTTGTTCGATAGCCCGCAACGCTTCCATCATGATGGTTCCACCCGGAGTTTCATAACAACCACGGGATTTCATTCCCACCAAGCGGTTTTCCACAATATCAATCCGGCCAATACCATGCTTAGCACCCAGTTCATTCAGTTCACTGAGGCATTGATACGGCGAAAGCTCCTGACCATTCACGCCAGCAACTTCACCTTTCTCAACCGTGACTGTGACATATTCCGGTTCAGAAGGTGCATCTTCCGGCTCTGCTGTCCACACCCAACAATCTTTATTGGCGGCGTTCCATGTACTTTCCAAAACGCCACCTTCAGTCGAAATGTGCCATGCATTTTCGTCGCGGCTATAGATTTTCTCCAGTGTGGCAGTCGTGGGAATATCGCGCACTTTCAGATAATCCAGTAATGCCTCACGGGAACGCAGATCCCATTCCCGCCAAGGAGCAACCACTTTCAAATGGGGTGCCAATGCGGTATATGTGCTTTCAAATCGAACCTGATCATTACCTTTACCGGTTGCACCGTGGGCAACGGCATCCGCTCCGATTTCCAATGCCAGTTCAACCTGTGCTTTTGCGATGATTGGACGAGCCATTGAAGTGCCAAGCAAGTAGCTGCCTTCATACAGTGCGCCTGTTTTCAATACCGGATAAACATACTCTTTGGTGAACTCTTCACGCAGATCAGCAACATGGCATTCGGAAGCGCCGGAACGCAACGCTTTCTGCTCCACACCGTCCAGATCCTCACGACTTTGGCCAACATCAGCAACAAACGCTATCACTTCACAATTGCCATAATGTTCTTTCAACCACGGAATAATGGCAGATGTATCCAGACCACCTGAATATGCCAGAACGATTTTTTTAATATTTTTAGTCATAGAGATAACCTTTCTAATTACGCCAAAATTCGTGTGCCGATGGGTATACCATTAAATAACGCAATCAATTGATCCGCATACCGCCAACTCGCGATATCAACCGGTTGCCCGAGTGCTTTTGCCGCCTCCAACGCTGCATTGACTTTCACAATCATGCCGTCGGTAATAATGCCCTGTTCAATAAGTTGTTCTATTTTTTCTGCTGTTGCCTCTGAGATTTTTTGGCCTTTCCCGTCCAAAATACCGCTGACATCAGACAACAAAACCAAATCCGCATTCAGCGTCTGAGCAATAGCCGTCGCCGCTTGATCGGCATTCACATTCATCAGCTCACCGTACTCAGTGATACCAATTGAGCTGATAATCGGTATATAGCCGACATCCAACAAAATTTTCAGCAGATCCGGATTTCCTGGCTTCGCCGTTCCTGTATGACCAAACTCTTTATCAAGTTGGGAAACCTGCACAACACCACCATCTCCCAGACATAATCCAATAGCAGGCAAACGAAATTTTGTTGCCCATGCCAGCAATTTTTTGTTGGCCGTTCCTGCTAATGTGCCCGTAATAATGTCGATTTGATCTTCCGGCGTGACCCGCAGACCTTGTTTCTTCAAAATCGGTAACTGCAATTGCTGCATGAGTTCATCAACCAAGCAGCCACCACCGTGAACAATAATCAGCGGGCGTTTATGTGTTTTCCGGTAGGACTGAAATGTGGTAAATAACCGCTCCAGCGCTTCTTCACTGTCTAACAACACACCACCTAACTTGATAACTAACGGCTCCATCGGATTTATCCTCTATCGGTATTAAAATCTGTCGGAATCTTAATTTCTCAAAATTCAGCCTTTAGAAATTCAGGGCTTGGCAATTAAATCAAAGCCTGAGTTTCCTCATACCCAAAACGAATATTCATGCACTGTACGGCTTGTGCTGCTGCTCCTTTCAACAAATTATCCTCAGCTCCCACGATAATCAGATGTTGCTCCTGAATAGCAAAACCAATATCACAGAATGGTAAACCAACGACAGCTTTTAAGGACGGAACCCCGGTGCTGTATAAACGCACCAGTGGCTTATCATGATATGCCTGCTGATAGGCTTCTCTGACCTGCTCCTCAGTCACACCGGATTTTAATTTGCAGGTGATTGTGGCAAGGATGCCGCGTGAGAAATTGCCCAGATGGGGAGTGAAAATTACCTCTGTGCCTAAATGCGTAGCGATTTCAGGTTGATGACGATGATTAAAAATACCGTAAGGCTGCAAACTGACTTCACAGAAACTGTTTGTAATCGATGCTTTCCGCCCTGCGCCACTGACACCGCTGACCGCGTTGATAACAGGCCAATGCTCAGTATCCAATAAATTTTGTTCAAGCAGCGGCTTCAATGAAAGTTGGGAAACAGTGGGGTAACAGCCGGGAACTGCAATCAGCCGTGCCTGCTTGATTTTCTCTGCCTGCCATTCCGCTAACCCATACACAGCCTGCTCCAACCATGCAGAATTTTTGTGTTCAAATCCGTAGTATTTTGCATAAAATTGTGTATTTTGTACACGATAAGCGCCGGATAAATCAAACACAGTACAGCCCGCCTCCAGAAAGAGCGGGGCAATGTCATGACTGACCTCGTGGGCAGTCGCGAGGAAAACAACATCAATGCCTCTCGCCGCCTCAGCTACGTCAGTCAATGGCTGTAAGGGTAAATCAAGGATATCCTTATATTGCGGATGAAGCTCTGAGAAGCATTTCCCAGCATCTAAACTTTGAGAAGAAACCATCAAGCCGGAGAGATGGACATGGGGATGACGTTGCAGATATGCTGCTAACTCAGCTCCAGTATAGCCACTGGCACCAACTATCAGTGTATTCAACATGGGATTTATTCACCTTATAGTATTAACCCAAAGACATTATTGCATTTATATTCAATTAAGATGCATAAATATTAATACTATCATGAGAAAAGGCTGTCAACAGTGAAGATTAAATTACCGTCATTTATTGAAATATATCACCAGCTCATTGCGGCTCCCTCTATCAGCGCAACTGATGATGAACTCGATCAAAGCAACGAAGTTGTTATCCATCTGCTGGCAGAATGGTTAAAAGAAATTGGTTTCTCCATTGAAATTCAACCTGTCCCTGAAACCAGAGGAAAATTCAACCTGCTGGCGACATTAGGCAGTGGTTCGGGAGGATTATTGCTCTGTGGTCACACAGACACTGTCCCTTTTGATGCCGGACGCTGGACACAAGATCCTTTCACTCTGACCGAACGTGATGGCAAGTTATATGGGCTTGGCACGGCGGATATGAAAGGCTTTTTTGCCTTTATCATCGACGCCCTGAGAGATATCGATACCAGAAAACTATCCCATCCCCTTTATATTCTGGCGACTGCTGATGAAGAAACATCAATGGCAGGTGCGCGTTATTTTACTGCCCATGCCGCTATTCGGCCTGATTTCGCCATTATTGGCGAACCCACATCGTTACAGCCTATCCGCGCCCATAAAGGACACATTGCTCAGGCAATCCGCATTGAAGGAAAATCGGGGCATTCCAGCGATCCGGCACGAGGTGTCAATGCCATTGATCTCATGCATGAGTCCATTACTCAATTGATCGGGCTACGCAACACCTTACAAGAGCGCTATCACAATCCCGCGTTCGTCATTCCTTATCCGACCATGAATTTCGGTCATATTCACGGCGGAGATGCTGCAAACCGCATTTGTGCCTGCTGCGAACTGCATATGGATATTCGTCCCTTGCCGGGACTGACCTTGCAGGATTTGAACGGATTGCTGAATGACGCATTGGAGCCAGTGAAACAGCGTTGGCCGGGGCGTCTGAGCGTGACGGAACTCCATCCTCCGATCCCGGGTTATGAGTGTCCGACAGACCACAAACTGGTTGGTGTAATTGAAAAACTGTTGGGAACAAAAGCCGATACCGTCAATTATTGTACAGAAGCCCCCTTTATTCAGGAATTATGTCCGACATTAGTCTTGGGACCGGGATCGATTGAACAGGCGCATCAGCCCGATGAATTTCTGGATATGGCGTTTATTGAACCGACAAGACAACTGCTTTCGCAGCTGGTGGAGCATTTTTGTTTGGATGCGGGTTAGTTTTATCCTCCAAATAGGTTATCTTGGGTAACATAAATGGATTGGGAGTAACCCGGTCGGCGTTATAACTTCGGTGAGTGCATCGGGGTTTTTCGCTATTAGAGCCGCACAAAACTGAAACCCACCTTAAAAATTGAATTGGGACCGTGGTCCCAACCATAATTCAAAAAGGCGCTGTAACTACAACCGAAACACCCACATTACGATTCAACTGATGTAAAGCTAGTTCTACAGTTTCTACTTTTGATGAATGTTCAACATCGAGTAACCGATCAATTTGTGTTGGTTTCTGCCCCATTTTACGTGCCAACTCCGATTTACGGGTTCCTGTTTCAATCATAGCGTTATGTAACGCCGCTTTCATGGCGACTAAAATAGGTACATTGACAATATATTCATCCTCTTTCGGTTCACTACCGAGAGGAATAGGGCGCCGTTCCTCAATCTCTATAGCTATAGCTACCACCGCACCCTCGACAGCTTCCAAAAGTGCCTCATCCACAGAATCACCCACTGAATTCATCAAAGGTAGATCGCGACAGGATACAACATAGGCACCAGTTTGTTCATCACGCTCTAATTTAACTGGGTATTGGAACATAATTTATGTCTCATCTCGAATTCGGCTTATTTAAAGCCCTAAGTCTTTCATTATCTTCTTGCGCAAGGGTTCCGGCATTTCTTTGGAACCATGATCAGGAAAAACTGAGCGCCGACCATTTAAGCTAACTTTCTGATGACTGCCACCTCCCGGCGCTTTTTTAAATTCAGCGCCTTGCTGTAACAGCCACCTCCTGAACTCACTGTACTTCATTTGTTTCCCTCTAACCAAAACAATAAACATTAAAGTTAAATAAAACAACTAATAAGAATTAAAACAAAACATAAAAGTTTATAATGATAATGAATTTACCACATACTCAGAGTGACAGTTTGTGCGGGTGCACCACCCCAACATGAATTTCTTTCCTGATCACTTTGAATATTCCTCATTGGAAATAAGCCATTTCTCGATTGACTAAAAATCCCGCTTCGCCCATTCTGTTTAGACATCTAAACGGATAGACATGTAAACATTTAAACATCTAATTGTGAGCGGATATAACAAAAAAACTCCGCTTACTCACGAGGGCACAGGGTATGAGTTTTTTTCACGCTAATCAGCGAGAAGCGCTGAATCAGAATTTGGCTGAACTTGAAGGGCAAATTCGTGTTTCCTTTGAATTCTTTCCGCCCAGCACGACTGAGATGGAACAAACCCTGTGGAAATCTATCGATCGTTTAAGCAAGCTGAAACCCAAGTTTGTTTCTGTAACCTATGGTGCTAATTCTGGCGAGCGTAATCGTACCCATAGCATCATCAAGGGAATCAAAGAAAAAACCGGCCTTGATGCCGCGCCGCACCTGACTTGCATTGATGCCAGCCGTGAAGAATTACGCAACATTGCCCATGATTATTGGCAAAGCGGCATTCGTCATATCGTGGCATTGCGGGGTGATTTACCGGGTAACGGTTGTAAGACAGAAATGTATGGTGCTGATTTAGTAGAACTCTTAAAAAAAGAGGCAGACTTTGATATCTCTGTCGCAGCTTACCCAGAAGTGCATCCTGAAGCGAAAAGCGCGCAGTCAGATCTGATTAATTTAAAACGTAAAATTGACGCAGGCGCCAATCGTGCCATTACCCAGTTCTTTTTTGATGTGGAAAGTTATCTGCGTTTTCGCGATCGCTGCGTCGCAACGGGAATTGATGTAGAAATTGTGCCGGGGATTTTGCCTGTTTCGAACTTCCGTCAGTTACAACGATTTTCCACGATGACTAACGTCCGCATCCCAAGCTGGATGACCAGAATGTTTGAAGGGCTGGATGATGATCCGGAAAGCCGTAACTTAGTCGGTGCATCTATTGCAATGGATATGGTGAAAATTCTCAGTCGTGAAGGCGTGAAAGATTTTCATTTTTACACCCTGAACCGAGCGGAATTAAGTTATGCCATCTGCCATACATTGGGGGTTCGCCCTGTATAATTTAGCCATTGAAACCAAGAAGCCGGGCTAAATGATAGTTCGGCATTATTGGTATGTGTAGATAAGTGTCTTTTATTTATAAATATGATTAATTATCTCCCCGCCCTCCTCAGTATTCTACAAAGTAGAACAATCTTTTTATCATCGATATGTCTAATTTAGTTCCAACGTAGGTAATTCAACTCTTGTACCTGCTTTCTTCCAAAGAACATTATGCCATTTATTAAATCATAAGAATCTTTTACTCAAATTCACCAAGTTAATGAAATTTATTTTATTTCAAATAGTTATAATGATAAATTTCATACCAATCATTCTAATAAAGAAAAATAATCACTGTTTAAAGGAATTATAATGAAAAAACCATTTAGTATTTGGGTAATGTTAATTATGTTTTTCATTATGTCACTCGATCATTTTACCGGCATAATGAAATCACTTGTTTCTGCCACAAAATTCCTCACTGAATTCGGATTAACATCTGAAATTTATTATTCCATAGCTTATATGATAATTAAAATTGCTATCTTTATCATACTATCCTCAGGATTTTCAGCAGCTTTATCGCCAAAGAAAAATGCTAAAAAAGTACTTTTATTCGCGTGGATAGTATTCATATTAGCATTTCTTTTTAGACAATATGGAGCATTCAATGAAACCAGTGATATATACCTTAAATATGAAAACGAGGCTGAACAGGGAGGTGCTATAATTGGTTTCATAATTCAATTTACTCTCTTTTTAATTGTATTATTAAATCTTATTTTTTCAAAGAAAATCGCAAATTACCTTAAAGAAAAATACAATAACAACAATAAAGCTAAAACCACGCTTGATAATGAGAAAATCCCATTGAAAAAGTGAGTTCTATACCAATTTAACTTCAAGATGCTGGTTTACTATGATTAATTATCGTTTTAAATCAATGCAATATGAGTTATGCATCATGCATCTTGAAGTAAGGTGAGTATAAAGTTTAAAAACTAAAATGGCAGCTTTCCAAGTAGCATGGAGAATGTCATGATCTGCCGTGTACCGAAACGTTCAGCCAGCCAACTACTGATAGGAATGATCAGTGTTAAGCCCAAAATATAACTGTTTGCGACCCAAGAAACGTAAGATTCAGACACCGTCATTTGCTTGGCAATATCTGGCAGCGCAATAGCCGACATAAAAATATTGACGCAGTCTATAAAGAAACCAAGTAAAAATATCAATGCTATACGATAGCGATAAGTCATTGTTTTTCCTCCGTTGAAGAAGTTTAAGTTCTGTTGACTCATCGCGTCTATCAATCTATTTTAAACACTTAATTTCATTAAATTTGACAATTAAAATGCAGCCTCACCTTAATCGAATACAGACTTTTCTCGCTGTAGTAGAATGCGGTTCTTTTACCCGCGCAGCAGAACGCCTTTTCATCAGTAAAGCCGTCGCCAGTATTCATGTGAAAGCACTTGAAGAGGCGTTAAACGTGCCATTATTGATACGCAATACACGTGGTCTTGCGTTAACCGAAGCGGGAAAAGCGTTTTATCAGGACTTTAAGGCTATATTTGATAATATTCAAAATGCTTTTGATAATATGGCTGAACGACATTATTCATTAGCAGGTAGGTTACGTATTACTTCTACAACCGAGTTTGGTGAAAAATTTCTTCTCCCTCTAATTAGCCAATTCTGCGCAATTTATCCTCGGCTTGAAGTCAGCTATTTTGCTGATTCTACTTTGAATAATTTAATTACCGAGAAGATTGATCTGGCTATTCGGCTGGGGACCCTCAGTGATTCTGCCCTGAAAAGTCGGCGATTAGCCAGTTTTGGTATAAAACTGGTGGCCGCTCCGGCTTGGCTTGAACAAAATCCAATAATCACACCAAGAGATCTGAATAATGTAAATTGGATTGCAAACAGTAATTTAAATAGCCCAACACAATGGGAGCTTAAACATCCTACCGCGCCAGCCCTGAATATCCGGGGTAAAGCCAAATACACATCTAATACATCCTCAGCAATACGTTCTCTGGTAATGTCAGCTCTTGGAATTGCAGTTTTACCTGAATGGATAATCGCTAGCGATCTGGAATCCGGTGATTTAGTTGAATTGTTTCCCGAATATAAGTTACCGCGACAAGATGTCACCGTCATATTTCCCAATAACACTCAACTTCAACATAAAAGCCGAACAGTTCCCTATTCGGCTTTTATTATTTTGAAATATGCAAAAACCAAAACTAGCCCGTATTGCGCATACCTGCCGCAACGCCCGCAATCGTCACCATCAGAGCCTGTTCAAGATGAGGCTCAAGGTTTTCCTGCTGACGGGAACGCTGCAACAATTCCGCCTGTAGTACGTTCAACGGGTCGGTATATACGTTACGTAATGCGATAGATTCCGCAATCCACGGCAAATCCGCCATCAGTTGTTCATCCTGCGAGATTGTCAGTACCGTTTTGATATCTTCCGCGAGCTGGTTGCGCAGTTTTAACCCCAGCGGCCAGAGTTTCGGCTCCACTAAACGCTGATCGTAATATTCCGCCAGCCATAAATCTGCTTTGGCAAATACCATCTCCAACATGGCAATACGCGTGTTGAAGAATGGCCAGTCGCGGCACATATCGGTTAATACTGGCAATTTATCTGCATCGATCACCTGTTGCAGCGCCGCACCCGCGCCCAGCCATGCCGGTAACATCAGACGGTTTTGCGTCCATGCAAATATCCACGGGATCGCTCGCAGGCTTTCGACCCCGCCCGTTGGACGGCGTTTAGCGGGTCGCGAACCCAGCGGCAATTTTGCCAATTCTTGTTCTGGCGTCGCGGCCCGGAAGTAAGGCACAAATTCTGGTTGTTCACGGACATAATCACGATACATGTCGCAGGAAACATCCGAGAGTGTATCCATGACCTGATGCCATTCTGGTTTCGGCTCCGGCGGAGGCAATAAGTTTGCTTCCAGAATCGCACTGGCATACAACGCCAAGCTGCTGATCGTCACCTGTGGCAAGCCAAATTTGAAACGGATCATTTCCCCTTGTTCCGTTACACGCAATCCCCCTTTCAGGCTGCCCGGTGGTTGGGAGAGCAGAGCAGAGTGCGCAGGTGCCCCACCGCGACCAATCGTGCCGCCACGCCCGTGGAACAGAGTCAGTGTCACACCTTCTTGTTCACACACTTTAATCAAGGCATCCTGCGCCCGATATTGTGCCCAAGACGCAGCCATCACACCCGCATCTTTAGCTGAATCGGAATAACCAATCATCACCATCTGTTTGTCCTGAATCAGATCGCGATACCATTCAATCCCCAACAGTTGCCTGATTACACTTTCTGCATTATTCAGGTCATCAAGGGTTTCGAACAGTGGGGCAACTGGCAATGATAAGGAGCATCCCGCTTCTTTCAGCAATAATTTCACGGCCAGCACGTCAGAAGGCACTTTCGCCATGGAGATAACATAAGCTGCAATCGCATCTTGGGGAGATTCGGCAATCACTTTACAGGTTTCGAAAACTTCCTGGGTTTCTGCGCTTGGCTGCCAGTTACGCGGAGTAAGCGGGCGTTTTGAGTTCAATTCACTTAGCAGGAATGCCTGTTTAGCGGCTTCGGGCCAACTTGCATAATCACCCATTTCCAGATACTGAGTCAGTTCTGCAATCGCATCAGTATGGCGGGTGCTTTCCTGACGAATATCGATACGCACCAACGACAGGCCAAAACAATGGATACGACGCAAAGTATCGAGCAATTGTCCGTTCGCGATAATTTCCATACCGCAGAGTTTCAGCGATTGGTAGCAGGCGTACAACGGTTGCCATAACTGTTCGTTATGGAGCAGCAAATCCGCAGGTGGCAGAACTTGTTCACCTTTGAGCCGTTTCTCCAGATAGGCCAGCGTGTGACTTAATTGCGTCCGCAATTGCTTGGCTATTTCACGGTAAGGTTCCAGAACATGTTCACCACCCGCTATCTGGCGCAGTTCAGGTGTACATTCCGACATTGAGAGTTCAGAAACCAAAATCTGAATATCTTTCAGGAACAGGTCAGCGGCCTTCCAGCGGCTGAGCAACAAGACATGACGGGTAATTTCAGCAGTAACGTTAGGGTTTCCATCGCGATCCCCACCCATCCAAGAGGTAAAGCGAATCGGCACGGCCTCCACTGGCAAGCTATAGCCTATTGATTCTTCCAGTTGTTCATTGAATTCACGCAGGAATGCCGGTACACCTTCCCACAAACTATTTTCGACAACGGCGAAACCCCACTTAGCTTCATCAATTGGGGTTGGACGAATTTTACGGATTTCATCGGTATGCCATGATTGAGCAATCAACTGGCGTAAACGGCGCATAATATTATTGCGTTCATAATCCGCCAAATCGTCATGATCCAGTTGCGCTAAGCAGCCATTAACTTCGACCAATTTATGGATCAGAGTACGGCGGGCAATTTCTGTTGGATGTGCCGTCAGAACCAATTCAATCGCCAACTCACTCACTGCTTTAACCAAATCATCGTTACTGAATTGTTGGTCTTTGAGGCGATCGAATAACGCCGCCAGCGCTACCGGATTGCTTGCGGCTTCACCGTGCGGTGAAATACTGTGATATTGTTCCGCCACGTTAGCCAGATTTAAAAACTGATTAAACGCACGAGCGACGGGCAGCAATTCATCATTGGATAAATTTTCCAGTGTTGATAAAAGCTGTTGACGGTGGACTTCGTTACCTGCGCGGGATGATTTGGATAGCTTCCTGATCGTTTCAACTTTATCAAGAATATCTTCTCCCAAAGCCTCTTTGATAGTGTCGCCCAGCAACTTACCGAGCATACTGACATTACTTCGCATTGCGGAATATTGTTGATTCATATGGTTCCTGGCCTTGTGTTGCTGTATGTCACCCATTTCGCCAGATAATCGGCTAAATTGGCATTTACCCTGTTTTAGTCAAGATTAGAGAATGTTCTTTTGTTTATCTCTTACACTCTATTCATATCAGAAAACAAACAATTTGGGCGGATTTTATGAAATTTAATAAGAATTACTTTTTTATAAGATAATCCGGCTGATTGCCTTGCTTGTACCCAATAAAAAGAATAATAAGGCGTTTTTGATGTGCTCAATGAAGGTGGTGGCAGGGATGATTAATCAAATCCCTGCCAAAATCTACGTTTAAAAAATCTGGTTTAAAAAAATGACTGGCTTACAGAAGCTGTGACAAACGATTCAAATCCGATTGGATTGCACCCGCAGTAACATCTCGTCCAGCTCCCGGCCCACGGATCACCAATGGGTTGTCACGATACCAGCGGCTTTCTATCGCAAATACATTATCTCCGGGCAGCAATGAAGCCAGCGGATGATCACTGCGTACCGCTTCCACGCCCACTTTCGCTTTGCCACTCGCATCAAAACGCGCGACATACCGAAGTACCATTCCCATTTCTCGGGCTGCTTCCAAGCGTTGGAGCATTTGTGCATTGATAGCGGTGCTGTTTTCAAAGAATTCTTCAATAGATCCCATGCGAGCCTCTTCCGGCACCAGTGATTCAACGCGCACTTGATCAGGTTCGACTTCATAGCCCGCTTCGCGAGCCAAAATAATCAACTTACGCATCACATCCTGACCGGAAAGATCAATGCGGGGATCAGGTTCCGTCAATCCTTGCTGCCATGCTTGCTCCACTAAGTCACTGAAAGGCACTGAACCATCAAATTGCAGGAACAACCATGATAACGTCCCGGAAAAAATGCCGCTGATGGACAGGATAGTGTCCCCGCTTTCCCGCAAATCCCTGACAGAATAGTTAATCGGCAATCCCGCCCCGACCGTGGCGTTATATAACCAATGGCGTCCTGTTTTTGCAAAAGCATCGCGGATCATGCGGTATGTATTGCTGTCAGAAGAACCTGCGACTTTATTGGCACTGATCACGTGGAAGCCATAGCTGGCAAAATAGACATACTCCTTGGCCATTTCTTCACTTGCCGTCACATCAAGCACGACCAAATCATCATAAGGGTGAGAGCGCATCCATAAAAACAGTGCATCATCTTCATGTTCAACCGCTTCATCATCAAAGAAAGCCAGTGCCCGACTGGCATCAATGCCCTGATAATTCAGCAGACTCCGGCGACTATCTACAATGCCTGCCAGAAGAAATTCAAAATCACTGCGAGCGGAAATGTTTTTCTGTTCCCGAGCAAACAGCTCCAACCAACGCGAACCAATATTCCCCTTACCAAACAAGACCAAACCAATCCGTTTTTCTGCCCGGAACAGGCTTTGGTGCAATCCCTGAATCACATGTGAAGTTTGGTTCAGGCGCAGCACAGCAACAAGACTGATGCCATCTTCTGCATGCCAGATAAATTCGACCGGCTGATCTTTGAGTTGCTGATAGAAACGATGGCTATGCAACGGATTTTTGCACACACCCGCGCCCACCAGCGCCACCAGCGATAATCCTTCACGCAAAGAAAGTTTTCCGGGTAAGGAAGCATCTTGCAATACATCAAGTACGCTATTCACAACTTCAGAGGTATAGCAAAGCTGGATCAAGTTGCAGTCCGTATGCAATCCTGTCGCCAGTGGCCGGATTTGAGCGCGTTTCAGCAACGAATCAATATCCTTGTAAATTTGCTTGAAGTCATGAGCGGAAGAAACGTGCAATTCAATTAAGCAAACATCATCATGGCTGGTAACGATCTTCGCTCCCATGCCCGTCGCCAGAACCCGCTCAATACGGGTAGAGCCTTGCTCGGGCTGGTAACTGCAACGCAATTGCAGATCAATATCGCTGATGGAAACAGGCTGTAATGTACGGGTATGAAGTACAGGTGCCGCCAGACGTGCTAATTCACTGGCTTCATCCAAACGCAGCAGCGGCAGCAGGCAGGCATCTTTTACTTTTCGCGGATCGGCGCTGTAAACACCCGCCACATCACTCCAAATCGTGACTTTTTTGGTTCCGGCTAATGCACCAACCTGGGTGGCTGAGTAGTCGCTGCCATTACGTCCCAATAGCACGGTTTCGCCATTTTGATTGCTGGAAATAAAACCGGTGACAACCAAACGTTTATGGGAATTTTGGCTCAATAATGGGCTGAGCAAAGGTTGAGATAAGCTGACATCAACCTGCGGCTGAACAGCGCGCTCTGCCCGCAGAAACTGACGAGCGTCCAGCCATTCACTGGGAATGCCCTGATGCTCAAGCACGGCGGCCATCAAACGTGCAGACCAGATCTCACCATGACCGACAACTTCTGCGTAGGTAATATCTGTAACAGGTTTATCCAACAACACACTCAATCTTTCCAGATCAGCGATAAACTTTGCGACCAGTTCTTCTGCGACAATTTCAGGCAATAGTCCATAGATCAATTCTTGCTGATAACGCCGCAGCGATTGTTGGACTTGATGCGCAGATATGCGGTCAATTTGGCTCAATTTAAGCCAATCAATAAGCTGATTGGTTGTGCTCCCTGCTGCCGATACCACCATCAAATCACCCGGCTGGCTATAATTAGCCATAATGTCCGCAACCCGCTGATAACATTTCACATCAGCCAAGCTGCTGCCGCCAAATTTATGTAATTGGCGGCCAGATTCCGCCCCCGCTGTTGCCAGTGCACTCATGATTAATGATTACCTCGTTGTCGCTGCCTGAAACGCGTTGTCCAAATCAGCAATTAAATCCTGACTATCTTCAATTCCTACAGAGACACGAAGAAGCAAATCCGTAATCCCTGCCTGAGCCCTTGCTTCTGCCGACATTCCCGCGTGTGTCATTGTTGCGGTATGAGAAATCAACGATTCCACACCACCGAGAGATTCAGCCAGAGTAAATAATTTTAACGCAGATAAAAAGCGACGCATGGTCTGTTCATCGCCATCCAGTTCAAAACTTAACATCGCCCCGAATCCCTTTTGCTGTTTAACGGCAATTTCATGCCCGGCATGATCCTTCAACGCAGGATAATAGAGCTTTTTCACTTGTGGTTGCTGTTGCAGGTAATCCGCAATAACCGCAGCATTGTTTTGTTGAAGCAATACACGGGCAGATAAAGTACGTATCCCTCGCAGTAGCAGGTAGCTGTCGAAAGCAGCACCGGTCACGCCAATATTGTTCGCCCACCATGCCAACTCTTCTGCAATCGCCGGATCTTTAGCGATAACCGCTCCTGCAATCAGATCTGAGTGTCCATTCAAATACTTCGTGCAGGAATGAACAACTAAATCCGCCCCCAAATCCAATGGCTTTTGCAGTACGGGACTGAGGAAAGTGTTATCCACAATAGCCAACGCCCCAACGTCATGCGCTAACCCACAAATGTGTTGAATATCGACTATCCGTAGCAAAGGATTACTGGGTGTTTCTATCAGCACCAGTTTGGGCTTTTGTGCCAGCGCCTGTTTCAGAGCCTGTTCATCTGCCTGATCAACAAAAATGACATTGTATGCACCGCGCTTGCTCAGACTATCAAACAGGCGGTAACTACCGCCGTAACAGTCATGGGGAGCTATCAATAGATCCCCTGGTTTCAGGAACACAGTGCATAACAGATGGATGGCTGACATACCACTGCTGGTCAGAACCGCCCCGGCACCGCCTTCCAATTCTGCCAGAACCTGTTGGACAACATCACGGCTGGGATTGCCACGTCGCGAGTAGTCGTGCGTTCTCGGTTCATTAAAACCAGTAAAGTTATATGTGCTGGAAAGATAAATAGGCGGCACTACACAACCATATTGTTCATCGATATTTGAACCACTCTGAACCGCGACTGTCGCTTGCTTACATTCCATAACCTTTACCCGTCATCGTTATTATTAGTGTCATGCAAGAATAACGATCAGACAGATGGACGTCAATACATCTAGACATCCAAAGCGCCTTACGGTTTAATACTGTCATTTGATATTATCGTTTGATACAAAATCGTTTGATACAAAATCGTTTAATACAAAAATTGAGCAGCGACTCCCATGGCCTATATTGCCTTTGGTTATATTTTATAAATTCATGCGATTGGGGCGATATAGTCGATAGGGGAATTATGCTAGACTAGCGTATAACCGATATGAAAACAGATCAGAAATATCCTCCGATTTCTGATTACAGTTACTTGATTTAAAAACTATTTAAGGTATCTCATGGCTGAGTGGAATGGTGAGTATGTCAGCCCTTATGCTGAACATGGCAAAAAAAGCGAACAGGTCAAAAAAATTACGGTTTCAATTCCGTTAAAGGTATTGAAAATCCTGACTGATGAACGCACTCGTCGTCAGGTGAACAATCTGCGTCATGCAACAAATAGCGAATTGCTGTGTGAGGCGTTTCTCCATGCGTTCACTGGACAACCTTTGCCTAATGACAATGATTTACGCAAAGAGCGTCATGATGAAATCCCGGAAGCAGCGAAAGTCATGATGCGTGAGCTCGGCATTGATCCTGAAACTTGGGAATATTGATACAACAAAAACGCCCGATGCAAAACATCGGGCGTTTTTGTTTTCACAACTATCTTGCCCGTATTAACTATCTTGCCCGTATTAACTACAGGCAAGAAAAAGTCATTACTTCTTAGCACCAAGAACGCTGAAACGTTTGTTAAAGCGATCAACACGACCACCGGTCGCAACATCACGCTGCTTACCAGTATAGAACGGATGGCATTCGCCACAAACGTCCAGGTTCAGTGCGTGATTTACGGTGGATTTGATTTTCATTACATTACCGCAAGAACAAGATGCAGTAATTTCTTCGTATTTAGGATGGATACCTGCTTTCATGGGAAAACCTCTGTTAAGGCCGTGTCGCCATCCAGCCCTATTGCCGCCAGACACCACACGTCGTGTTGATTAAAATAAGTATCGGTAATTTCTATACCAAAGGCGGCGGATCATACAGAATATCGGTTTATTGCGCAATGATATCTGCTAATTTGCTATGATATCCTTGTATCACGATGTGTTCTTTTATGTATTCTTTTATCTGGTCATTAATCATCCGGAAATAACCTTATGACAGTTGTTCAGGTTGTGTTACCTGTCCCCTTAACCCGCGCTTTTGATTATCTATTACCCTCAGAATTACCCTTGCCAGCCATTGGTGTTCGGGTACTGATGCCATTTGGTAAACGTAATGCAATTGGTATCGTAACGGGTATCGCAGACAGCAGCGAATTCCCCCTTGAACAACTCAAGTCTATTTCCGCCATTCTGGATACCCAACCACTTTTTCCTGACGATCTCTGGCAATTGCTTCTGTGGTCAGCCAATTATTATCACTATCCGTTGGGCGAGGTTTTATTTCATGCCATGCCTGTTTTGCTGCGACAGGGGAAAGCAGCAGAGTTCTCTCCACTCTGGCAATGGCAAGTCACGGATGCAGGGCAAGAATTTCCGCTTGGGCAACTACGTTCTGCCAAACAAAAGCAGGCTTTGGCTGCCTTGCACCAGAAACCCATTTACCGCCACCAAGTCTCGGAATTGGAGCTAAGTGACAGCGCATTAAAATCACTGAAGAAGAAAGCATTGATCGACCTGCACCCAATACAACCGGAAGCAGAAGATTGGCATACACATTTTAAAATCATCGGCGAGCGGTTACAACTCAATACAGAACAAGCTACTGCGGTAGGTGCCATCCGCGCAGAAGATCAAACTTTTTCTCCCTGGTTACTTGCGGGAATCACGGGTTCAGGCAAAACGGAAGTGTATCTCAGCGTACTGGAAAACATTCTTGAACAGGGTAAACAAGCACTGATTTTAGTCCCTGAAATCGGTTTAACCCCACAAACTATCCGCCGATTCAGGGAGCGCTTCAATGCGCCTGTTGATGTTCTTCATTCAGCCTTAAATGACAGCGAACGGCTGGCAGTTTGGCTGCGGGCTAAACGGGGAGAAAATGCCATCGTTATCGGAACACGCTCTGCCTTGTTTACGCCCTTTGCTCATCTGGGGGTTATCATTATCGATGAAGAACATGATAGCTCTTACAAACAACAGGAAGGCTGGCGTTATCACGCCCGTGATCTGGCGGTATTCCGGGCAAAAAAAGAAAGTATCCCGATCATTATGGGAACAGCTACCCCCGCTCTGGAAACGTTGTACAACGTACAACAGGAAAAATATCGCCAACTAACCTTAACCAAACGAGCGGGTCACGCTCAGCCTGCAACACAGCATTTACTGGATTTGAAAGGCTTGCCATTAACAGTCGGATTATCACAACCGCTCATCAACCGCATTGGCGAACACCTGAAGGCTGATAATCAGGTCATTCTGTTCCTGAACCGCCGTGGTTATTCCCCCGCCCTGCTCTGCCATGAGTGTGGCTGGATAGCAGAATGCCAGCGTTGTGAGCACTATTACACCCTGCACCAAAACCATCGTCATTTACGTTGTCATCATTGTGATAGCCAACGCCCCATTCCACGCCAGTGCCCACAATGCGGCTCCACTAACTTAATACCCGTCGGTCTGGGCACTGAGCAGCTTGAAGATGGTATTACAAGACTGTTTCCGCATATTCCTGTCACTCGTATCGATCGCGATACCACCAGTCGCAAAGGTGCTCTGGAACAACAATTAGCTGAAATCCATCAGGGCGGGGCCCGCATTTTGATTGGCACCCAAATGTTGGCGAAAGGTCATCATTTCCCTGATGTTACGCTGGTCGCTTTGCTTGATGTCGATGGTGCCCTATTTTCTGCCGATTTCCGGGCAGCAGAACGTTTCGCGCAATTATATACACAAGTCTCAGGCCGGGCAGGACGAGCGGGTAAACGGGGAGAAGTTCTCCTTCAGACCCACCACCCTGAGCATCCCCTTTTGCAGATATTACTGGAGAAAGGCTACGATGCCTTTGCTCAACAAGCGATGGAAGAGCGGCACCAAGTACATCTGCCACCTTTTGCCAGTCATATCCTGCTGCGTTCAGAAGATCACGATAATCAGCAAGCTCCCGCATTTTTGCAGCAAATGCGCCAACTGTTTGAACATCATCAGCAACATAACGAACATTTATGGCTCATGGGGCCAGTACCGGCATTACAGGCCAAACGGAGTGGCCGTTATCGCTGGCAATTGATGATCCAACACCCTTCACGCATTTTTCTCCAGAAAATGATGACGGAGATCTATCCGCAAATCACCGCATTGCCACAAGCAAGGAAAGTGAAATGGAACATTGACGTTGATCCTACCGAAAGCTGATAACAGTAAAGTGCTAACCAATAACAGAAATAGAGACAATTATTTCCTCAATTTGCGAAGTATCTCTAAGAAATGATTCATATCACATTTTTTATGCAAACAAAGTAACTGATTGACTTATTAATCAGTTTAAAATGAAATTATTAATATGATTGTAGGAATCGTAGAAAACGATCTGCCAGCGCTCCCCTCCCAGGAATGACTGGCTTTTTTTTAGCAGCCGGAGAGCAATCGTTTCGCTGCCTGTAGAAAGTAAGGAGTGAACTTATGGAAAAAAAGAATTGCGCGTTGGCAACCATGAAAGATGTTGCCAAAGTGGCTGGTGTTTCTACCGCAACTGTATCAAGAACGCTTATGAATCCCGATAAAGTTTCCGCCCGTACCCGCCAGAAAGTCGAGAATGCTGTATTGGAAGTAGGCTACTATCCCCATAATCTTGCCAAGAATTTACGACGCAATGAATCCAGAGCAATTTTGGTTATCGTTCCCAATATCAGCGATCCTTTTTTTACCGAAGTCATTCGCGGCATCGAAGAAACCGCAGCAGAACATGGTTATTTAGTTTTAATTGGTGACTGCAAGCATCAACAGCAACAGGAACATGCGTTTATTAATCTTCTGATCACCAAGCGGATTGATGGCATGGTACTGCTGGGTTCCAATATTCCTTTCGATGTCTCCAAGGAAGAGCAGAAAAATCTGCCGCCGATGGTTATGGCCAATGAGTTTGCACCAGAACTGGAGCTACCGACTGTCCATATTGACAACCTGACATCCGCTTTCAATGCCACTCACCATTTGCAAAAACTGGGACATAAACACATCGCCTGCATTACAGGGCCGGATAACATGCCACTTTGCCACTATCGGCTGCAAGGTTACATTCAGGCACTTCGGCGCTCAGGGGTGGATATCCGCGAGGAGTATATTGTCCGGGGCGATTTCACCCATGAAAGTGGAGCCGAATTGGCAGAAATCCTGCTTACCTTGCCGGAGCCTCCGAGCGCGATTTTCTGTCATAGTGATATCATGGCGATAGGTGCAATGTGGCAAGCCAAAAAAATGGGATTACAATTACCAGAGGATTTATCCGTTATTGGCTTTGATAATTTAAATCTGTCCCAATATAGTGAACCTGCCCTGACCACAGTGGCACAGCCTCGTTATGAAATCGGGCATCATTCCATGCTTTTGTTATTGGAACAGCTTCAGGGTCGTTTGGTTTCCAAAGGTTCAAGATTATTGGACGCCGAGTTGGTCATTCGCGCAAGTACCTGTTCGCCTAAAAGCTAGCCAAATAACAGTAGGTTAAGTAAAATTATTTATCTATTCCTTAATTTTAATCAATCAGCGAATTAAACAGTGGCACAACGAGATTATGTGAGTCGCGGGCGTAGCAATCCCCGTCGTAAAAATACTGGTAAAAGTACTGGTAAGAAAAAAAATCAGGCTCAAGGATTCCCCAAAACTACATTAGCCGTTGCTGTGGCCTTAGTGGTCATATTTATTGGTGGCCTTTATTTCATCGTACACAGCAAAAAAGAAAGTGTACAAAATGCCCCTCAACCCACTCACCAAAAGAAAGGTCATGACCTGCCGCCAAAACCAGAAGAACGCTGGAGTTACATCAAAGAATTAGAAAACCGTCCGGTGAATGAGTCTTCAATACAGGACCCTACTGCAATATTGAATCAACCGCTAAAACCCGCAACCCAACTCACACCGGAACAGCAACAACTTCTTGAGCAAATGCAGGCAGATATGCGCCAACAATCGCCTATCTCATTGAAAGAAGTACCTTATAACAGTGATTCGGTTCCACGTTCACGCGTAGTTATCACCCCTCCTGCACAGCAACCATTTACGCAAGAACAAGCTACGCAACCGCAATCCGGGCAATATTCACCGGAACAGAAGCCAGCCGTTCCACAAGAAAATAAGCCATCAACCTCATCCCCAAATTCCGGTGAGGTCAGCAAACCAAAACCAACAGTAGATAAATCCAAATGGATGCTACAATGTGGATCTTTCCGGGCGATAGAACCGGCTGAATCTGTCCGTGCCAGCCTTGCATTCGCAGGCATTGAAAGCCAGATCACCACGAAAGACAATTGGAATCGCGTTATACTGGGTCCTTATAAAAATAAGGAAAGCGCTGAAAAGATGCGCGGACGTGTTGCAGGAGCAGGTGTATCTGACTGTATTCTCCGTCCTGCCGGGGGTTGAAAATTCAGAAAATTCCCCCATCTTAATCGCTAATAACCTACATACGGTGCTTTTATCAGCAATACCGCAAGCAGTTGCGGAATAATAGACCAAAGCTCCGTGTGTACCATTTTCTATTTTGTAACCAGAGGCTAACTCGTGACTACAATCGTAAGTGTCCGCCGCAATGGCAAAGTCGTCATCGGTGGTGATGGACAAGCAACAATGGGTCATACCGTTATGAAAGGCAATGTCCGCAAAGTACGCCGCCTTTACAATGACAAAGTCATCGCGGGTTTTGCTGGTGGCACTGCTGATGCTTTCACGCTATTCGAACTATTTGAACGAAAATTGGAAATGCATCAGGGGCATCTGACCAAAGCAGCCGTTGAACTTGCCAAAGACTGGCGAACGGATCGCATGCTGCGCAAGCTGGAAGCCCTGCTTGCAGTTGCAGATGAAAATGCTTCTCTGATTATTACAGGTAACGGTGATGTGATTCAGCCAGAGAATGACCTTATCGCCATTGGTTCCGGTGGTTCATACGCACAAGCCGCAGCGCGCGCAATGCTGGAAACAACCGAACTCGGTGCCAGAGAAATCGCAGAACGCGCCCTGTCTATCGCTGGTGATATCTGCATCTACACCAACCATAATCAAAACTTCGAAGAACTGCCTTCAAAAGCGTAAGGATAGATAGCATGTCTGAAATGACTCCTCGCGAAATTGTCAACGAACTCGACAATCACATTATTGGTCAGGATAAAGCAAAACGAGCGGTTGCCATTGCCCTGCGTAACCGCTGGCGCCGTATGCAGTTGGATGAATTACTGCGTCATGAAGTCACACCAAAAAATATTTTGATGATTGGCCCAACCGGTGTCGGTAAAACCGAGATTGCCCGCCGTCTGGCAAAATTGGCCAATGCTCCCTTTATTAAGGTTGAAGCCACCAAATTCACCGAAGTCGGTTATGTTGGTAAAGAAGTCGATTCCATTATCCGAGATCTGACTGATGCAGCCGTCAAAATGGTACGTCTGCAATCCATTGATAAAAACCGCTATCGTGCCGAAGAGTTGGCAGAAGAGCGCATTCTGGATGTCCTGCTGCCACCAGCAAAAAATAACTGGGGACAGTCCGAAACTCAGTCCGAGCCATCTTCAACCCGTCAGGCATTCCGCAAAAAACTGCGTGAAGGTCAGCTCGACGATAAAGAAATTGAAATCGAAGTTTCAGCCTCTCCGGTTGGCGTTGAAATCATGGCCCCTCCGGGCATGGAAGAGATGACCAATCAGTTGCAGTCCATGTTCCAGAATATGGCAGGCCAGCGTCAGAAAAGTCGTAAGATGAAAATCAAAGACGCATTCAAGCTGTTGATCGAAGAAGAAGCGGCAAAACTGGTTAATCCTGAAGAGTTGAAACAGCAGGCAATTGATGCTGTTGAACAGCACGGTATCGTCTTTGTCGATGAAATAGACAAGATCTGTAAACGCGGCCAGACTTCCGGCCCGGATGTTTCCCGTGAGGGTGTCCAGCGCGATCTGCTGCCACTGGTAGAAGGCTGTACGGTTTCCACCAAGCACGGTATGGTCAAAACCGACCATATCCTGTTCATCGCTTCCGGCGCATTTCAGGTTTCCAGCCCTTCTGACCTGATCCCAGAACTTCAGGGTCGTTTGCCAATCCGCGTTGAACTGCAAGCGCTGACAACTGAAGATTTTGAACGTATTCTGACTGAGCCTAATGCTTCTCTGACTGAACAATACAAAGCACTGATGGCAACCGAAGGCATGAATATCGACTTCACCGCTGACGGTATCCGCAAAATCGCGGAAGCGGCATGGCAAGTGAATGAAACGACTGAAAATATCGGTGCCCGTCGTCTGCATACCGTACTTGAGCGTATGATGGAAGATATCTCTTACGATGCCAGCGAGCGTCAGGGACAATCCGTTGAAATCAATGCCGACTATGTCAAAGAACATTTGGATGAGTTGGTTGCGAATGAAGATCTGAGCCGGTTTATTTTATAATCGGTAATATTGTATTGATTCGATCTAATTCGCCAGACTGATTCATCCGAGCGAAATAGAGATAATCGTAAAAAAGGGAGGCTTTTGCCTCCCTTTTTTCTATTTCCGATGATATAAAATTCATCATGAACTAATCACCATTAACCATAGTGACAAATAGTGACAATATGAGCTCAACACTACCTATCAGTCAGATGCAGGCATGGTTAGAAAGCCTGCGCCTCAAAACGCTTCCGCTGGCCTTAGCAGCCGTGGTAACAGGTTCATCCCTTGCATCATGGACAGGACATTTCAAATGGCCTGTGGCGTTGCTGGCGTTATTAACCGCAGCCATACTGCAAATTCTTTCTAACCTCGCGAATGATTATGGTGATGTTGCCAAAGGCAGCGATACAGAAAAACGTCTTGGCCCGATGCGTGGCATGCAAAAAGGTCTGATTACAGCAAAACAGATGAAGAACGCATTGAAAATCACTGTTCTGCTCTCTTGTCTGTCCGGTACATCCCTCATCATCGTCGCCTGCAATAGCCCAAGCGATATTATCGGTTTCTTGGTTCTGGGTTTGCTGGCGATCGCCGCTGCCATTACATACACAATAGGAACCAGACCATATGGTTATATGGGACTCGGTGATATCTCCGTCCTGATTTTTTTTGGCTGGCTGAGTGTTCTTGGTACTTATTATCTGCAAGCCAATACTTTTTCCCTGAGTACAGTGCTGCCCGCAACGGCCTGTGGTTTACTCTCCGTAGCGGTTCTGAATATCAATAACCTACGCGATATCGAAAATGATCGCCAAAACGGAAAAAATACGCTGGCTGTCAGATTGGGTGGAAAAAAAGCACGTTATTACCATTCTGTACTGATAATCGGCGCTATCATTTGCCTTGTTGCCTTTACGCTTGTGTATCTGAACGGTTGGTTTAGCTGGTTATTTCTGCTTGCCTGTCCTCTGCTGTTGAAACATCTCTTGCAAGTGCTGAATGATCCGACACCTGAAGGCATGCGTCCTAAGCTGGTACAAATGGTAAAAGCGGCATTATTGACCAATGTGCTGTTTTCTATTGGATTAATACTTAATTAGGCGAGTAGATATCAATTTTATACCCACGTTTTAAGATTGATGATTTTGCCAACGCTATCGTTAAAAGGATATACTGTCCGTTCCTTGCATAAACCAGACGTAAATCCCATGAAATATGATACTTCCGAACTTTGTGATATCTATCAAGAAGATATAAACGTGGTAGAGCCGCTATTCTCCAACTTTGGTGGACGTACTTCATTTGGTGGTCAGATCATCACGGTAAAATGCTTTGAAGACAACGGTCTGCTTTACGATTTACTAGAAGAAAATGGGCATGGTCGCATTTTGCTCGTTGATGGCGGTGGATCGGTACGCAAGGCACTCGTTGATGCAGAGCTGGCTCAACTTGCTGTCAATAATGAATGGGAAGGTATTGTCGTCTATGGCGCAGTGCGTCAGGTCGATTACCTTGCTGAACTTGATATTGGTATTCAGGCTATGGCCGCCATTCCTGCCGGCTCCAACAGTGAAGGTGTGGGAGAAAGTGATATCAGGGTGAATTTCGGTGGCGTGACATTCTTCTCTGGTGACTATCTCTATGCGGATAACACAGGAATCGTCTTATCAGACGTATCACTAGAAGCTGATGACGATGAGAATGAAGTCTGATATTCATCATCTTTAGTTGGCTGTATTGGCTATATAAAAAATAAAAAAAGGGCGCAATCATCGCCCTTTTTCAGCTAACTCATTAGATACCTTACTGTACATCTTCCATTTTACCCAACAGGGTGCGTAAGCGCTCTTGCCATGCTGATTGTTCTTGTTTGAGCTGCTCATTTTCACGTACCAGTGCTTCACTGTTGTCTGTCACATTTTGGACATCCTTAGATAGCACTGCATTCTGTTCTTTTAATTCTTCAATTTCCATTTGCAGCAAAGTGATGGTATCAATCGCCTGCTGAACTTTAGATTCTAGCTTCTCAAAAACTTCAAATGACATTCTCTGGCCCTCTTGTAAGCAATGTCTTGATTGTATTTAGCCTATTAGCGCCTGTCTAGTTTCATCCTTTCAATGTGCGGTATAACGTGAAATATAATGACTAAACCAAAATGTTTATGAGATCACATTTCAGAGCCAAATAAAACCAAAATCAAATGCGAATTCGCTCATTTTGTTGACGCAACACGCAGATTTCAATTTCGCTATTTCTCGTTTACGCGCATTAACGATAAATTCACAGGGATCTTTTTCTCAATATATAAGAAATGACTAATAATTAATCTCTTCTCTGTACTTTTTTATAGGATATAGAAATGAGCCAGACCACTACTCCAACATTATCAGGTCAATGCATTTCAGAATTTCTGGGCACTGCGTTGCTCGTTTTTTTTGGCTTAGGCTGCGTTGCTGCCGCCCGACTCGCAGGGGCACAACTAGGCTTATGGGAAATCAGCATTATCTGGGGCTTCGGTGTCGCCCTGGCAGTTTATCTCACCGCCGGGATCTCAGGAGCTCATCTCAACCCCGCAGTAACGATTGCTTTAAGCCTATTTGCCAATTTTGACAGAAAAAAAGTGCTGCCTTACATCATTGCCCAAATGCTCGGTGGCTTTATTGCCGCGCTCATTGTCTACATGATGTATTACAACCTTTTCCTTGATTATGAGCAAGTTCATAACACGGTTCGCGGCTCACAGGAAAGTCTTTTTACGGCTGGCGTTTTCTCTACTTACCCGGTCGCACAAATCTCCGTATTACAGGCATTTATCGTCGAAGTTATCATCGCAGCCGTTCTGTTATGCCTGATCCTGGCTCTGACAGATGATGGCAATGGCATTCCACGGGGGCCTTTGGCACCTCTGCTGATTGGTATTCTGATCGCGGTTATCGGTGGTTCATTTGGTTCACTGACCGGATTTGCCCTGAACCCCGCCCGTGACTTCGGCCCTAAATTAGTCGCTTATTTAGCCGGCTGGGGAGATATTGCCCTGACTGGTGGCCGGGACATTCCCTATTGTCTCGTCCCATTAGTCGCACCGATTGTGGGTGCGATTTTAGGTGCCTTTGGCTACCGAAAACTCATTGCTCGCCATTTACCGCGCGAGATTTAAATTTGCCATATGAAACTTTTACCATAGTGAAATACGGCAAACGAATAAAACAATAAAAAATGCATGAATAAACCAGGTTATCGTTATGACAACAGAAAATATCACCAAAAAAAAATATATTGTCGCTCTGGATCAGGGCACAACCAGCTCACGAGCCGTCGTACTTGATCATGATGCCAATATTGTCTGCATCTCACAGCGTGAATTCCCGCAAATCTATCCCAAGCCAGGCTGGGTAGAGCACGACCCGATGGAAATTTGGGCAAGCCAGAGTTCGACATTGGTTGAAGTACTGGCAAAAGCAGATATCAGTTCTGACGAAATTGCCAGCATTGGTATCACCAACCAACGGGAAACAACCATTATTTGGGAAAAAGAGACAGGTAAACCTGTTTATAACGCGATTGTATGGCAATGCCGCCGGACAGCAGACATCTGTACCAAGCTGAAGCAAAAAGATGGACTGGAAGAATATATCCGCCAAAATACAGGGTTGGTCGTTGACCCTTATTTTTCCGGCACAAAAATAAAATGGATTTTGGACAACGTTGAGGGTGCCCGTCAACGTGCCGAAAATGGTGAACTATTATTCGGAACAGTCGATACATGGCTGGTCTGGAAAATGACTCAGGGACGCGTACACGTCACCGATTACACCAACGCCTCCCGAACCATGCTGTTCAATATCCATAATCTGGATTGGGATCAGAAAATCCTTGAAGAATTGGGGGTGCCTCGCATTATGCTGCCAAAAGTCGCAGCTTCTTCAGAGATTTATGGCCAAACCAATATCGGTGGTAAAGGCGGCACACGTATCCCTATCGCGGGTATCGCAGGCGACCAGCAAGCTGCCCTGTACGGACAGTTGTGTGTTCACCCCGGTATGGCAAAAAATACTTACGGCACAGGCTGCTTCCTGCTGATGAATACAGGCAATGATGCCGTTCGTTCCAATCACGGGCTGTTAACTACCATTGCCTGCGGGCCGCGTGGTGAAGTCAACTATGCATTGGAAGGTGCAGTATTTGTTGGTGGAGCGTCCATTCAATGGCTGCGTGATGAATTGAAACTCATCGCTGATGCCACAGATTCAGAATATTTCGCGACCAAAGTCAAAGACAGCAATGGCGTTTATGTTGTTCCCGCCTTTACTGGCCTTGGCGCACCATATTGGGACCCTTATGCCCGTGGCGCGATTTTCGGTCTGACTCGTGGCGCAAACAGCAATCACATTATTCGCGCCACACTGGAATCCATCGCTTACCAGACCCGTGATGTACTGGACGCGATGCAGGCCGATGCAGGTACACGTCTGCAAGCCCTGCGCGTAGATGGCGGCGCTGTGGCCAACAATTTCCTGATGCAGTTCCAGTCTGATATCCTCGGCACTCGTGTAGAGCGTCCGGAAGTGCGCGAAAGTACCGCATTGGGAGCTGCCTTCCTTGCAGGTCTGGCGGTCGGTTTCTGGCAGGATCTGGATGAAGTGAAGAGCAAAGCAACAATCGAAAAAGAATTCCGCCCGAGTATCGAGACGACGGAGCGCAATCATAAATACAATGGTTGGAAAAAAGCCGTTGCCCGTGCTCAGGAGTGGGAAGATCGCGCCTAACGGAACAATCAGATAAACAGAAGCTCTGGCATTGTTTGCAATACCAGAGCTTCTTTCATGAAGATATTTTTTATGAAGATACTTTTTATGAAAATACCTTTCATGAAAATACATTCGATTTCAAGAAACTGTATGTTCCTGTCGCTGAATCCGCTGAGAAATAGGCAACCAGCAAAACAGGATCAGCAACGCCATGGAAAACATTAACATGCCGACACTGAACTGACTATTTTGCGGCAGCATTGCCGATAGCCATGTCGCTACCCCCGAACCTATATTCTGGAATCCGCCAACTAAAGCACCCGCCGCGCCTGCCAGATAAGGAAATGGCTCCATCGCTCCTGTTGTTGCCAATGGGAACAACATCCCTGCACCAAAAAAGAATAGTGCCGCAGGTATCAGTAACGTCCAGATATTCATAATCCCGAACCAACCGGGCAACCACATTAATGTTCCGGCCAGCAAGCAACACGTAACAGAATTCCACATCAGCCGATGAAACGTTTTACTGTCACGTCCGGCATACCATGCACCAAAAAACGCAGCAGGAATTGGCAGGATAAACAGAATACTGACGGTTAAACTATCCAGCCCCAAAACAGAACCCATCAATACACCGCTACTGGCTTCAAAAACAGCCACCCCAGCCAAGCCACCCACCAGCATAATCAGATAGGCGACAAAGGAACTTTGGGAGAGTAATTGCTGGAAAGAGGCCAGCATCGTGCTATGTGCAGTCTGCGTGGGACGCGTTTCCGGTAGATGCCGGAATAAACAGAGCGCGACTATCGCTCCCAATACCAACAGAAAAAAATAACAAGCGCGCCAACCAAAATAGTGGGCAACTATCCCGCCAATCATCGGGGCCGCCAGAGGGCTGACCAACACAGCCATATTCAATAGGCTATTGGCATAACGCAACATCGTCCCGGTATATAAATCCCGTGGCATGGTACGCACCATCACACCAGCAACGCCTGTCCCTAATCCCTGAAATGCACTGGCCATTACCAATATCAACAGGTTAGGGGCGAACAGCGCGCATGTTGTTGCCACCAGAAAAATGGACATTCCCGCTAAAATCACTGGGCGTCGTCCTATCTTATCGGACAGGGGCCCATAAAAAAGCTGAGAAAGCCCATAAGAGAATAGATAAGCCGCCATTACCCGTTGAACCTCACCCGCAGGCTGGCTAAGATCACCAGCCATATCTGCAATAACGGGGACATAGATTGTCTGTGTCATCTGCCCGACCGCAGCTAAGGCAATCAGCATCAACAATAAATTAAAGTGTTCTATTTTTCTCATCGCATTTACATACTATCGTTCATGATGATGTACTGACTTCATTAGAGATATGTCTTTCATATTTCAGTTTGCTCCGGTGTTAGCCGCGAACGAATTGGCCACACTGCAATCTGAAATCTGTTAGGTGTTGTCGCTCCGCAAATCTATATTTTTTCTTGGTAGTATACAATTTTACATCAAGAAAAAATGACAGTTAAATTCCCCATCATTGTCAATAAAAGTGTACATATCAATCCATGATATTGGCTAATATGCAGTGAATATAACTGTAACACGTAATCGATAATGCGATTTCAGACAATCACGTAGAATCGTCATAAAAATCATCCGTTCACACAGAATTAATTCGCACCGCATCTCGCAGAGAGGTTAATCGTAATGGCAAACTGGGTTACAGGAAAAGTTACCGACATAACCAATTGGACAGATTCACTCTTCAGCATCAAGATTCATGCCCCGATTGAAAAATTTACTGCCGGACAATTTGCAAAACTTGCACTAGAAATTGAAGGTGAGCGCATTCAGCGAGCGTACTCTTACGTCAATTCACCCAATGACAATAATCTGGAATTTTACTTAGTCACTGTGCCGGAAGGAAAGCTCAGCCCACGATTAGCAGCTTTAAAAACCGGAGATAAACTTCTGGTCACGGAACAGGCGGCTGGTTTTTTCGTCCTTGAAGAAATCCCTGATTGCCAAACACTTTGGATGCTTTCAACCGGCACCGCGATTGGCCCTTATCTTTCCATCCTCCAGCAAGGCAAAAATCTGGAACGATTTGAAAACATTGTTCTTGTTCATGCCGTCAGATGGAATAAAGATCTCAGTTATTTGCCGATGATGCAGCAATTAGAAAAAACATTTCAGGGCAAACTGAGAATACAAACCATCATCAGCCGGGAAAAACAGCCAACATCACTGATGGGCAGGATTCCGGCATTAATTGAGGGTGGGGAACTGGAAGCCGCTGTCGGATTACCCATGCAAGCAGAAAACAGCCATATCATGCTGTGCGGGAATCCCCAAATGGTCAGGGATACCCGGCAACTATTGAAAGAACAGCGCAATATGACCAAACATCTGCGTCGTAAACCCGGTCATATCACCAGCGAGCAATATTGGTAATCAGCGTTTTTGAGCAGGCTCTACGGCAGAAATATAATCAACTATTTCTGCCGCCTCACCGAAACGATTAGCTTCTTCAAAACCACGGAAGACGCCACAATCCAGCATCACCATAACGAAAACCAGCGTTGGCACAAAACGACCAATTCCCCATTGCCATATTGAAGCCATCATACTCCAGTCGAGAGACAGCAATATCCAGGCCAGTGCAAGCAGTAATATCCAGCCTCCGCTTTTATTGCGGTCATGTAAGCGTTTCGCAAAAATCGCCGCAGTTGGATACAATAGCAAGGCAACACCCGCCGCCGCATAATTTATGGGGAGGACATTCATTCCATGCAGTGTCAGAATTATAAAGATCAAGGCAAAACAGATACCGACGCCGATCCAAAACTCTCTCCGTCCAATTCGACCTTTGAATGAGAATCCCCATTGTTGTAATGTCATGTATTCTTTTCCAATTGTGGGTGCTGTATTTCCGATATTTAACTCAGTGAGTAGAAAAATGAAAACAGGCATGAATAAACTTCTGGTGACAATATTAATCGCTTTTGGTATTGGTTTACCATTATCTGCCGTTGCGGGTGAGCTTTCTGTCACACCAGAGACAAACTCACTGTTGAGCTATTTGCTGCCCGACTCCCCGACTTTCGAAGATACCATCCCTGTCTTTCGGGAAAAATACAACAAAAAACACCCTGAAATCCCGCTGTACGAATATCGGGTGGTTGCAAGCAGGGATATTTCCCAGCCTTTCATCCGCGCAGCCAGTAAAATTAATGAAAAAATTTATTCTTCCGCAGTACTGGAACGCGGCAGCGAAAAGATTAAAAGCCTGCAAATTACTCTGCTGCTCTCACAAAACGAACAAGAAGATGAGAAAAACCGCCTGCTTGCGAAACAATATATTGCAGCCCTGATCAGCCAATTTGAACCCACTCTTTCACCTGATCAAGCCAACGTTCTATTGAAAAATCTTCTGAATGCAGCGGAAAAACAGCCGAACTCCAATCAAAAAATGGGAGCGGTGCGTTATGTCATCGTGAAAAGTAGCGAAAATATAATGACCTTCGCAATTGAACCGATTAAGCTATCGCTATCTGGCGCCTCAGCAAATGAAAATTAGTGACATAGCGCAGAGCTATTCACGTTGATGATCTTTATAATGTTCATTCTGTTCGCAATTTGATTATTTTCTGGTTGGAGGGAAAAACATGCGACATCCATTGGTTATGGGTAACTGGAAATTAAATGGCAGTACCCACATGGTTAACGACCTGATTTCAGGCCTTCGTAAAGAATTGAGCAACGTTGACGGCTGTGGCGTCGCTATCGCACCACCAACAGTTTATGTTTCTCTGGCAAAAAGTGCACTGGCAGGCAGCCGCATCGCTCTGGGTGCGCAAGATGTGGATGTTAACCTTTCTGGTGCATTCACTGGCGAAACTTCCGCAGAAATGCTGAAAGACGTCGGCGCGAAATATATCATTATCGGCCACTCTGAACGTCGTACTTACCACAAAGAAAGCGACGAACTCATTGCCAAGAAATTTGCCATCCTGAAAGAACAGGGCTTGATCCCAGTTCTGTGCATTGGCGAAACAGAGCAGGAAAATGAAGCTGGTCAGACTGAAGCGGTATGTGCCCGCCAAATCGATGCGGTCCTGAACACTCTGGGCGCTGAAGCATTCCAAGATACCGTTATTGCCTACGAACCAGTTTGGGCAATCGGCACCGGTAAGTCTGCAACTCCTGCCCAGGCACAAGCAATTCATAAATTCATCCGTGATCATATCGCGAAACAAGATGCAGCTATCGCTGAACAAGTCATTATTCAATATGGCGGTTCAGTCAATGCCGGCAATGCAGCAGAGCTGTTCACCCAGCCGGATATCGACGGAGCACTGGTCGGTGGTGCATCCCTGAAAGCTGACGCTTTCGCTGTGATTGTAAAAGCCGCCGCCGAAGCGAAAAAAGCCTGATATCGCAGCTCAGCTATTTAGCAGCTCAGCTATTCAACCGCCACGAGATATAACCCGCGGCGGTTTTTTCGATTCATTTTTTCCTACTCAATGGCTAACGACGAATAATCTCATCAAAAGTCCCGCCCGTGGCAAAATGCTCTTTCTGCGCTTTATCCCAGCCACCGAAAACCTCATCAATGGTGAAAAGTTTCAGATCAGGAAAAATGGCAGTATATTTTTCTGCGATAGCTTTATCTCGGGGACGATAATAATTTTCGGCTGCGATTTCCTGTCCAACCGGAGAATAAAGATATTTCAGATATTCTGTAGCCAGTTCACGCGTTCCTCGCTTATCTACCACCTTATCGACGACAGCAACCGTTGGCTCAGCCAAAATAGACATGCTCGGTGTGACGATATCAAACTTACCTTTACCCAGAGCGTTAATCGCCAATAGAGCTTCGTTTTCCCAAGCAATCAACACATCACCAATCCCGCGCTCCACAAAAGTATTCGTTGCACCACGCGCACCGGAATCCAGTACTTCAACATTTTGATAAAGAGCTTTTACAAACTCTTTGGCTTTAGACTGATCCTGATTGTTATGTGCCAATCCATATCCCCAAGCCGCCAGATAATTCCAACGAGCACCGCCGGAAGTTTTCGGATTCGGTGTAACGACAGAGACGTCAGAACGAATTAAATCAGACCAATCCTTTATCTGCTTAGGATTGCCCTTTCTCACCAGAAAAACGATGGTTGATGTATAAGGTGCAGAATTATCCGGCAAGCGTTTAATCCAATGCTTATCAATGCGACCACGCTCTGCAATGGCATCCACATCATAAGCTAGCGCCAGAGTCACGACATCCGCCTGAAGGCCATTAATAACTGAAGTTGCCTGCTTGCCGGAACCGCCATGTGACTGCCGTATCTTCACATTGTCCCCCGTTTTTTTATGCCAGTATTCGCTGAATGCCTGATCATACTGTTGATATAATTCACGGGTCGGATCATAGGATACATTCAACAGTTGAGTCTCTTTTGCCCATGCACTATTTGTCCATGTACTACCTGCCCATATACTCCCGGCCAACCACGCGGTTACCAATACCATCAAGAATCCTGACGGTACCCCATACCCTTTCAAACCTGACTTCATCACTCTTGTATTTATAATCATTGCGTTCATAACCACAGTGACATGCTCCCCTAAGCTATTATGATTTTCACCATAAAAACTGACAGAAAGCGTTATAACGCTGAAATAATTTAAAATTTATGCTTATGCATAAGAAGAATATGGGATACGAAACAGCCACATAAAAGTGGCTGTCTCTGGAATAGAATTTTGCAGATTAATCAGGGTTAGAAGGAAGGATTAATAGAGTTTTTTCGCTGTTTCCAACCAATCTTTCTTAAAGATACGCTGCATATTTTGGACTGCATCAATGATATCGTGATGAACAAGTTTCTCATTCTGGATACCAACGCAGCGTCCTCCCTGTCCCTCCAACAATAATTGGACGGAATAAGCACCCATGCGGGAAGCAAGAATGCGGTCATAAGCTACCGGAGCACCACCACGCTGAATATGTCCCAGTACCGTTGCCCGGGTTTCATGACGAGTTTCCGCTTCAATATATTTCGCTAATTCTGCAACATCGCAAACATGTTCAGTGATGGCAACAATCGCATGTCGCTTACCTTTTTGTATTCCCACCTGAATTTCAGCCAGAAGTTCTTCACGATCAAACGGAGTTTCACTTTCTGGCAAAACAATAAACTCACATCCACCCGCAATGGCGGCCGATAAAGTCAAATCGCCACAATAACGCCCCATCACTTCAACAATGGAAATCCGCTTGTGAGAAGTGGATGTATCGCGGAGACGGTCAATCGCTTCCACGACTGTTTCCAGCGCCGTAAAATAACCAATGGTGTAATCCGTACCCGCAACATCATTGTCAATCGTCCCCGGCAGACCAATGCAAGGAAAGCCCACTTCCGTCAGCTTTTTAGCACCTAAGTAGGAACCATCGCCCCCAATCACCACCAGCGCATCAATCTCATTTTTACGCATATTTTCAATGGCAATTTCACGAACCTTATCATCTCTGAATTCCGGGAACCGGGCTGATCCCAAAAACGTGCCGCCACGGTTAATCATGTCAGAAACACTGAAACGGTCGAGCTTCTTCATGCGGTTTTCATACAACCCCAGATAGCCATCATAAATGCCGTAAACTTCCAACCCTTCGGTTAAAGCGGCACGAACAACACCACGAATAGCGGCGTTCATGCCAGGCGCATCACCGCCACTCGTTAAGACTCCGATTCTTTTTATCTTGTTGATCATGATGACCTCTGACTTGTAGATGCATTATTTGTAGGCATAGCATTTGCCAATCTGCTGACTGCTTCCCTAAAAGAGAAGATTTACGGCGATTTTGCAAAACCTGATTATCACTTCATAAGCTGAATTGATTCAACAAAATCTATGATACGGAAAAACACTCAGTCTGCATTAAGATTATGTCTATTTTTTGACGACCTTTTGATTATGAATAAATTCCCCATCAATCCCAACGATTTTTATTCTCCTCAGGAACGACAGAGATAGGATCTTGGTGAATCATAATATCGGCACCCGGAAACCTGTCCCGCAATTTATTTTCAATTCCCTCTGCCAGAGCATGAGCCTGCACCAACGGCAAGTCATCATCAATCTCCAGATGGAACTGGATAAAACGGGTCGGACCGGATTGGCGGGTTCGCAGTTCATGCCCACCCTCAACGCCGGGATAATTCTGGATAATCTCAATAATCTCCTGCCGTTCTTCATCCGGCAAGGCCCGGTCAAGCAAAGATTGTACGGCATCATATCCCATCCGTAACGCACTATAGAGGATATAAACCCCAATCCCCAAAGCAAATAGCGCATCCGCATGTTTAAAACCATACAGGCTCAAAAGCAGCGCCACTAAAATTGCCCCATTCATCAAGAGGTCGGACTTATAATGCAGCATATCCGCGCGGATTGCCTGACTTTGGGTTTTATTAATCACCCATCTCTGGAACGCCACCAAACATAATGTTGAAATCAGCGCAATGGCGATGACCCAAATACCTATCGTCGCATGTTCCAATGGCCTGGGAGAAAACAGATGCTGAAAACCCGTCAAAAACAGGAAAATGGCCGAACCCGAGATAAACATACTTTGGGCCAGAGCTGCCAGTGATTCAGCCTTACCATGCCCAAATGCATGCTCTTCATCTGCGGGTTGAAGTGAATAACGCACGGCAAAAAAATTGGTCAGTGATGCCGCCAGATCGACTAAAGAGTCTACCAGCGCGGCCAATAAACTCACCGAACCCGTAATCCACCATGAAAAAATCTTTATTATCAATAACAAACTGGCCAGTACCGTTGCCGCTAACGCAGCAGTACTGACCCATTTCCCATAATTTATACTCATTGACTATCACCCTTCGGTTATTCAGCTAGTCTCAGGTATAAAAATAGCGTGTTAAGTGGAAAAATATAGGGGCGGCAAAGCAAAGAGAGTCAATTCTATCCAACATCCCACCATGCCCTCCAATAATTCCACCAAAATCTTTCACCCCACTATCCCGTTTCATCGCCGACATACACAATCCTCCGATAAATCCCATCAGAGTCATTGCCAACGACATCAAACCGGCTTCCCACGGAGAAAAAGGCGTTACCCAGAACAAAGATATCCCCAACAGCACAGAAGCTACAACGCCCCCGACAAACCCCTCAACCGTTTTATTCGGACTGAGTTTCGGCACAATCGGATGCTTGCCAAATAACTTCCCGAATACGTACTGCAAAACATCCGACATTTGCACCACAATCATCAGGAACAGCAATAACTTGATATTTTGATCCTTATACTCAGGGATATCCAACATCAATAATGCCGGAGCATGGCTGAGAGCAAACACCGTCAGCAACATCCCCCACTGAATTTTGGCGGTTCGCTCCAGAAAATGCGTTGTATCCCCGGCTAAAGCAATACAGGCGGGCAAGAACAGGAAGACATATACAGGAATAAATACCGAAAATAGTCCATACCATTGCCCACCAATCAAGGCATACTGCACAGGCATAAACACAAAGAAACAGCAGAACAGAACTCCATGATCACTGCGATGAGTCGGTATTAACGTGATAAATTCGCGCAAGGCAAGAAATGACATTACCGCAAACAAAATCACCGCTCCCACAGGCCCGGCAATAACGGCTATCACGCAGACGATGCACATCATCCACCAACTACGGATTCGGGCATTCAGGTTATCAATGGTGGCATTGCTCTTTTCTCTCGAAGACCAAAGAGCCAACCCTCCGCCAATCACACTGGCGATGACTAATATCCCAAATAAACCACCCAACAACAGCATCAGATCATGATCAATCTTCGTCATAGCACTAACTCCCTAATGCAGACTGAGCACGTTGCAGGAACGCTTCCTTGCCTTCGCCCTCTTGAACGGATTAGATTTGCTCACCATCTCCTAACAAATTGTTTTCCATTGAGATTAATAGCGCACGCAATACCTTATGAGCTAAATAGAGATGTGATTGGACGTAAGATAATCAAGATTGATTAAGATAACAACAGAGTCATATTATTATTCGTGCCTGCATTACAAAAATGGTACAAAATACCAACCAGAAATCCACTTTCCATACTGGTAAGACTATGTTTAAAGAAACCATTAAAAATCACTTATCTTGGAGTACATTTTTCGTAGGGGGCTACATCGCGCTTGTCTACGTAACAGGTATCACACGCTATAAAAACTTATTTTTTGCTCTGATAGCATTAACCGCACTCTACTTTCTTATTAAAAATCCCAAAGGATGCCTTGCAGCACTGAAAAACAATATTGTGT
Source organism: Xenorhabdus littoralis (assembly GCF_033949345.1). Taxonomy (NCBI): domain Bacteria; kingdom Pseudomonadati; phylum Pseudomonadota; class Gammaproteobacteria; order Enterobacterales; family Morganellaceae; genus Xenorhabdus; species Xenorhabdus littoralis. Next base: position 58,160 of record NZ_VCDP01000022.1, on the reverse strand, counting down.
TGGCTTTGGGAATATTAACCTTAACCTATCTCTATTCGATTTTTATTTCGCCTGACCCCAAGCTTAGTTTGAATGAACTTAAAACACCTTTTCTCAGAGATGTCGTTCTTTCTGGAATTCTCATCACTTTAGCGTTAAGCCATACGGATAAGCTTAAGATCCAGAAAATGATTATTGGTTCATTTCTACTTGGATTGTTATTCATTACGCTGAAAGAAATGTATCTGTTCTATCTGGATTACCAGAACAATATTATGCCATTTACCAACTACAACCACCGCAGCGTATCAGATGGCATTGTTTTCTTTTTTCCCGCATTAGTCGCTCTTTGGCATTTTCAAAACCACAAAAATTATGTTCGTTTAGCACTAACAACTCTGCTTATTTTATCCGTACTTTTTGTATTGTTAGGAACCCTTTCCAGGGGAGCTTGGCTTGCAGTTTTTGTCATGTTTTTCATGATGATAAGCATGAACAAAAATTGGAAAACCTTAATTGCCAGTATTGTTATACTCTGTGCCGCTATAGTTGCTATCAAATCTGACTACTTTTTCAAAGATTCTGCTTTGAGTTATAAGTTGGAACAAACTGATAGTAGTCATAGATATAATAATGGGACTCAAGGTACTGCTTTCACCTTAATTCTGGAGCATCCAATTAAAGGCTATGGCGCTGGCAACAAAATCTATGACCAAATCTATAACAATAACGTCAAAAATCACCCTGATTGGACATTTAGAACTTCCCTTGGCCCACATAATATTTTCCTAACAGTTTGGTTTGCGGCCGGAATATTGGGGTTAGGTGCCTTTTTATTTTTAGTCTTCTTATACCTGAAACAATCAACTCAGGAATGGAATTCAAGTAGTCACTATAATAAACAAGCTGCGTTAATCTTATTCATCTCTTTCTTCGGATATTTTATTGTCAGAGGAAATTTTGAAAGTGTTCATTTGAACATCTTGGGTATCTATCTTGGGCTGCTGACGGCTTTGTGCCAGCAAAGATGGAATGAAAAAAGACAGAAAATAGAAACAAAAGATTAATGATCTTAAGGGCTATTCAACATTTTTGGATAGCCCGCATGAATTCAATACTGACTAAAACCACTCAGCAAGTGCTTTTGACAAAGACGCACTAACATTACTCCAATCGTATTGGTTTAAGACTGTTTCTCTGGCATGCTCAGCAACAGCTTGCAAATCAGTATGCAATAAGGTATCCGCAATATCTTGGGCGATGCTTTCTGAAGATAAAGGCTCTTGCAACAGAAATCCCGTACTTCCGGGGATCACAAACTCTTTTATTCCCCCCCTTGGGCTGACCAGAACCGGCACTCCACATGCCATTGATTCCAGAGCGACCATACAAAACGCTTCTTCTCCCAATGAAGGAACAACAGTTAAATCAGCAAGTGAATATACCTGATGCATATCTGCCGGAGGAACACTTCCCGCTAAGATGCAGATACTCCCCATGACAGAAGCTTTCCCCAGCACTTTTTTCCGATAGACTTCGCGTTCACCTTTTTTAATCGTGGTATGATCACCGATCAAAAGTAGCTTTATATTCTGGCCTTTTTGATGCATCAACGTCACTGCATCCATGAGTTCAATAACACCTTTGCCTTTATCTAACCGACCCGCATACAAAATAACGGTTTCATTATCTTTCAGACCAAAACGTTCCCTTTGCCAACAAGTTCCCTGCATATACAATGTCTTATCAATACCATTTGGCACGACTTTTATACTTTCTATTCCTGCTTCAGAACGAAAAAAATTTGCTAAGAAAAGACTGGGAGTGATGAGTTTTGTCCCTGCGTCTAAATCAGTGGCTTTATGCTTGTTATGTAAATGAAGCGCCATCATTTTTTCAGGGTAAAGCTTCTTCACTGCATTATAAAGTGGAATAGAATTTTGAATGATCAGGATAGGCGGCTCGCCACTTATATCTTGGTAGTACCTGACAGAACCCATGACTCTTTTGGCATAAGGATAAGGATCTAAACGAGACCACTTTCTGAAAAAACGCTTGTAAATTGCACTGATATATACTCTATGGATTGTGGAGTACTCACTGATCTCTTCTATCTTTTTCTCTGTTTTTTCCCCTTTACAGACAATTAAATTCTTTGTCTGACTGATTTTGGCAACATTATAGACCCACCATTCTACAGCGTCCGCATAGTTTGGTGGAATAGAATGAAATTCGGGAGCAATAAAAACAAATTTTTTCATGAGGAAAGCAATCGGCGGGAATCATTCATCAAATTAGATAAAAAAAAGCCAATTTATGCAAGTAAGCTGTACACGTGTTATTGAAATAATTAAAAAAAAGGCCCCACAAGGGGGCTGAAAGACAGGGATGGTGTCTATGGCAAGGAAAACCGTTGTTGACGCGACTATATATCAGGATATGCGCATCAAAGTACTAGCAAAACTCAATCCATCTCATGAGCCATACGCGTTTCATAACGTTTCTGTAATAGCGCTTTCTGCTCTGATGTTAACAGTCGATACATCTGGTTGCGAATACGTGCAATTTCTACGCCCAGTTCAACATTCTGTTTTGCTATTTTTTCAAGCTGCAACCTAACTGCGGCTTCATCAAAATTCTGTTCGGTCAAAAGTTCATACATCTTTTGACGTTCAACTCGTATATCGACCAGCGATTGCTCATGCAGATGCTTTTTCTTCACTAAATCCCACATCTGCTGGCGTTGCTGCTCAGTTAATGTTATTCCACCGAAGACATAACTATAGTTGTAATTATGTTGATCACTGCGGTAATGACCAGAGTCCTTCTTGTGCTCACATGGCTTACTATATGACGAAGAACCTGATGACGAAGAACTTGCAATCTCAGGAACATTATCCGTATCAGCAGTTTCAGCTAAAGCCATTGTTGTTCCAAGAACAACCATTGACGCTAAAGCCAATATTGCTATGTTACGCATTAAAATTCTCCGCTTTCTCGAACAGCACCATTCGATTCAGTGCGGATAACTATAACCCTGCGGCTGCAAACTAGCGTCAGAGCGTGTAAAAGAACGTAAAGTCATGGAATAGCGTAGTTTGTTATCGTATTTTGCTCTTGGAGGAAGAATTAATGCATAAAATCTTATTAGTTGATGATGACCGCGAGCTAACTTCGCTATTAAAAGAATTGCTCGAGATGGAAGGATTCAATGTTGTTATCGCCCATGATGGCGAGCAAGCTTTACAATATATCGACTCTTCAATCGACCTGTTATTGCTGGACATCATGATGCCACGCAAAAACGGCATTGAGACGCTTAAAGAGTTAAGGCAATACCATCAGACCCCCGTCATCATGTTAACGGCGCGTGGGAGCGATTTAGACCGTGTTCTGGGATTAGAACTGGGTGCAGATGACTATCTCTCTAAACCTTTTAACGATCGCGAGCTGGTAGCCCGTATACGTGCGATCTTACGGCGTTCCAACTGGAGCGAACAACAAGCAGATATTGGAACACCTATACTCGAGATCGATAAACTACAACTCAATCCAGGGCGTCAGGAAGCCAGCTTTGATGGTGTAATTCTGGATCTAACCGGAACAGAATTCACTCTGCTATATTTATTAGCGCAACATTTGGGACAAGTTGTTTCCCGTGAACATTTAAGCCAGGAAGTATTGGGAAAACGCTTAACGCCTTTTGATCGTGCCATTGATATGCACATTTCTAACCTACGCCGTAAATTACCAAACCGAACTGACGAACTTCCGTGGTTCAAAACATTGCGTGGCCGTGGATACTTAATGGTTTCAGTAAAATGATCAATAGCCTGACAGCGCGCATATTTGCAATTTTCTGGCTCACACTTGCACTGGTCCTGATGGTGGCCTTAATGGCCCCCAAATTGGATTCACGGCAACTTACACCACTTTTGGACAGTGAATATAAGCAGGGAGCAACACTAGCAAAACAAATAGAAGAAGAATTAACACGCTACCCTGCAAATGACCTATTCTGGTGGCTACGGTTGGATCGCGCTATCGTCCGATTGGCGCCACCGGGTCAGCGCTTGCTTCTTGTCACCAGTGAAGGTCGTATCATTGACATTGATACGCCGGCTCGTCAGATACAAGTCGTGCGTAACTTTATCGGGCAATCCGATAACGCAGATCATCCAAAAAAGAAAAAATATGGTCGATCTGAAATCCTCGGCCCTTTTTCCATCCGCGATGGTGAAGATCACTACCAACTCTACCTAGTTAGACCAGCAGGCAGTCCACAATCAGACTTTATTAACTTGATGTTTGACCGACCATTTTTACTGCCAGCGGCCACCATGTTAATCAGCGCTCCATTACTATTATGGCTGGCATGGAGTTTGGCAAAACCCGCCCGTAAGCTAAAAAATGCAGCCGATGACGTCGCAAAAGGAAACTTACGACAACACCCTGAACTCGAATCCGGCCCACAAGAGTTTTTGGCGACGGGCAGTAGCTTCAACCAGATGATCAGCGCACTGGAAAGAATGGTTACCGCTCAACAACGGCTGATTTCTGATATCTCCCACGAACTGCGTACACCGCTTACCCGCTTACAACTAGCGACCGCCTTACTGCGCCGCCGTCATGGTGAAAGCAAAGAACTGGAGCGCATCGAAATGGAAACCCAGCGCTTGGATGGAATGATCAATGACCTGTTAGTACTCTCCCGCAATCAACATAAAAACGAACTACTGCGCGAAAATATCAAAGCCTACGATATCTGGCATGACATCTTGGAAAATGCCAAATTCGAAGTTGAGCAAATGCACAAAACGCTGGATATCGTCTCCCCTCCCGGCGCTTGGGTAATTTACTGCAACCCGGCAACAATGGGCAGCGCACTGGAAAACATCGTCCGTAACGCACTCCGCTACTCCAGCAGCCATATCGCAGTTGCATTTAAAGCTGATAACCAAGGCGTAACAATTACCGTTGATGATGATGGCCCGGGAGTCAGCCCTGAAGACCGGGAACATATATTCCGGCCTTTTTATCGTACAGATGAAGCAAGGGATAGAGAATCTGGAGGAACAGGATTGGGATTGGCAATTGTTGAAACGGCAGTAAGCCAGCATCGAGGCTGGGTAAAAGCAGAAGATAGCTCTTTGGGCGGACTGCGGTTGGTGATTTGGTTGCCATTACATGGGAGGTAGACAGCTTTCGTGTTGAAATTTAGTTAGTTACAGGATGTAACAATTAAAGAAAAAAGCTATTATACTTGACCTCAAGACGTCGAGGTACTAATCTCGTCGCTGCTTAACACAAATAGTTGATATGATAGTTTTTATTAAATGGAAAAATCCTTTTATATTAATTGGATAAGTAAAATCATGGGACGTAACAGGCACTCTGGGAGCCATAACCTAGTGCGGTAGCTTTGGTTAAGCATAGCAATATATATTCCATAAAAATTCCTTTCTAATTTTTCATCAATCTTAAAATCAACTGAAAAACTCAAAAATGAAAATTCTGGTTACTGGTGGCGCGGGTTTCATTGGTTCTGCATTAATTCGATATATTATCAACCATTCTAATGATAGCGTTATTAACGTTGATAAACTCACTTATGCAGGCAATTTAGAATCACTCAAAGAAATCGACAGCAGTCCGCGCTATTCTTTTGAAAAAGCAGATATTTGTGATCGAAACAGATTAGATAGCATCTTAGAGCAGTACCAGCCTGACGCTATTATGCATTTAGCTGCTGAAAGCCATGTTGATCGATCAATCAGTGGTCCCAGTGATTTTATTGAAACGAATATTATTGGTACTTATACTCTTCTTGAAGCTACAAGAAATTATTGGCAACAACTACCTGAAGGCAAAAAAAACAAATTCATTTTTCACCATATTTCAACTGATGAAGTATATGGTGATTTACCTCACCCAGATCAATTCCCAGATAGTTCTCCCCTTCCTTTATTTACCGAAAAAACGGCTTATGCTCCAAGTAGCCCTTACTCAGCATCAAAAGCATCCAGCGATCATTTAGTTAGGGCATGGCATAGAACATATGGACTACCAACAATAGTGACCAATTGTTCCAACAATTATGGGCCTTATCATTTCCCGGAAAAACTAATACCTCTTGTTATTCTGAATGCATTAGAAGGGAAATCTTTGCCAATCTATGGTAAAGGCGATCAAATTCGCGATTGGTTATATGTTGAAGATCATGCCAGAGCACTACATTTAGTTGTTAGCACTGGTAAAAATGGCGAAACTTATAATATTGGTGGCCATAACGAAAAAACTAATCTCGAAGTCGTCGAGACAATTTGCCAGATTTTAAATGAGCTAGTACCTAAAGAAGTACCTTACAAAGAACAAATTAAATTTGTTTCCGATCGACCCGGACATGATCGCCGCTATGCTATTGATGCAGCAAAAATTAAAGCTGAATTAGATTGGATTCCACTTGAGACTTTTGAATCAGGCATTAAGAAAACTGTTGAGTGGTACCTAAATCACAAGAAATGGATAAAAAATATAAACACCAATCTTACCTAAAAATGTTTCATAAAAAAGCATAAAAATAAATCAATATATAACATACGATATTATGGTAAAAAAAATGAGAAAAGGTATAATTTTAGCTGGTGGTTCCGGAACAAGGCTTTATCCTATTACTCTGGGAATATCCAAACAATTGCTCCCAGTATACGATAAGCCAATGATATATTATCCTCTTTCTGTGCTTATGCTCGCAGGAATAAAGGATATTCTTATTATTACCACTCCAGAAGATCAAAGCCATTTCAAAAGATTATTAAATGATGGTAGTAATTTAGGAATTAATTTGCAATATGCGATACAAGAAAAACCTGAAGGACTAGCACAAGCGTTTTTAATTGGTGAAGAATTTATTGGGAATTCTCCAGTATGCCTAATACTTGGTGATAATATTTTTTGGGGACAAGGTTTCTCTCCTAAATTACAAAGAGCATCTTCGATAAATAATGGAGCAACTATTTTTGGCTACCAAGTAAAAGATCCTGAAAGATTCGGAGTTGTGGAATTCGACTCAAACATGAAAGCAATTTCGATCGAAGAAAAGCCTAGTCATCCTAAATCAGACTATGCAGTCACTGGTTTATATTTTTACGATAATAGAGTAGTTAATTTTGCCAAAAAAGTAAAACCCTCACATAGAGGTGAATTAGAAATTACATCTATTAATCAAATGTATCTTGAAGATGAATCCTTAGAAGTAGAGCTTCTAGGGCGTGGTTTTGCATGGTTGGATACAGGTACACATGATAGCTTACTCGAAGCTGCAACCTTTGTTGAAACAATAGAAAAAAGACAGGGTTTTAAAATCGCATGCTTAGAAGAAATAGCCTACAGAAATAATTGGCTAGATATAAGCACTTTAAAAAAACAAGCTAAATCTATGTCAAAAAATAGCTATGGTAAATATCTATTATCATTAACCGAACAATTAAAAACTCAGTAATAAGATTAAAAAATGAAAAAAATACCTGTCACTCAACCATATCTGCCACCTATTGAAGAATTTATTCCATATCTTGAAAAAATATGGGAAAATAAATGGTTAACAAACAATGGACCATTTCATCAAGAGTTAGAAAAAGAACTATGTGATTATCTTGGTGTTAAGCATATATCATTATTCACCAATGCTACTGTAGCACTCGTCACAGCATTACAAGCTCTCAGGATTAGTGGTGAAGTTATTACAACTCCATATTCATTTGTTGCAACTGCACACTCAATTATTTGGAATAATTTAACACCTGTTTTTGTGGATATAGATCCAAAAACATTCAATTTAGATCCTAAAAGAATCGAACAAGCCATCACACCGAAAACAACAGCTATAATGCCAGTTCATTGTTATGGGAACCCTTGTGATGTTGAAGCGATACAAAAAATAGCGGATATATATGGATTAAAAATCATATATGATGCAGCCCATGCATTTAGTATTGATTATAAAGGTGAAAGTTTATTAAACCATGGTGATTTATCAATCCTAAGTTTCCATGCTACAAAAGTATTTAATACATTTGAAGGTGGAGCGATAATTTGTCCAGATGCTAAAACAAAACAGCGTATTGACTACCTAAAAAATTTCGGTTTTGCAGATGAGGTTACTGTTACCGCTCCAGGTATTAACGGAAAAATGAGCGAGATAAATGCTGCTTTTGGATTATTACAATTAAAATATGTTCAAGAGGCAATAAGGAAAAGACAAAAAGTCGACGCTTATTATAGGAAAGAGTTAAAAAAGATCAAAGGAATTACTATCCCAGAATTATCTGAGTATTCAACAAGAAATTTTTCATACTTCCCTATACTAATAGAAAAAGATTATCCTCTATCAAGAGATGAATTGTATTCTAAATTAAAAGAAAATGATATTTTATCTAGGAAGTATTTTTACCCTTTAATAAGTGATATGCCAATGTATAGAGGATTAACAGCATCGAAAAATCTGACAAATGCTAAAAACATTTCCAATAAAATATTATGCTTACCTATTTATTCCGACTTAGAAAAAATCGTTCAAAACAAAATAATTAGTTTATTGAAGGTTAAATAATGAAATTATCTATAATGCAACCTTATTTTTTTCCATATATTGGTTATTTTAGCCTAATAGCAAAAGCTGATAAATTCATTATATTCGATACACCACAGTTTATGAGAAAAAGCTGGATAGCAAGAAATAGGATTTTAAAATTAGGAGGAGGAAGTGTCTATATAAAAGTTCCTCTTATGAAATCTCCTTTAGATACATCTATAAAAGAAATAAAAATTAATAACGATATTCAATGGAAGAACCAAATCATATCTCAATTGGATATATATAGAAAAAGAGCTCCTTACTTTAAAGAGACAATAGAACTAGTTAAACATTGCTTATCTGAACATCATGATAGCATATCAGAATTAAATGAAAATATTTTAAGAAAAATATGTGATTATTTAGATATAAAAACAGAAATTTGCATATATTCAAAGTTTGATAAAATAATAGATAACGTAAACTCACCTGATGAATGGGCTTTAAATATTTGTAAATCATTAGGAGCCAACACGTATATCAATGCAATTGGTGGAAAATCTTTTTTTAATTATGAGAAATATAAAGAAGGGAATGTAAATCTATTTTTTATAGAACAACCTTTGATACAGTATAAACAAATAGAAAAAGAATTTGAGCCTGGTTTGTCAATAATAGATGTTCTAATGTTCAACAAACCAATTGAAGCTATGAATATGATAAATGCTAGTTATTTGACTACTATTACATCAAATTAAATTATCAAGAAAATATTATGATCACAAAATCAGCTCACAATCCTAATAATTGTTCATTAAATTTAATATTTACGAAAAATGCACGTACAGCTTGGAATCTAATCCTCCACTCACTAAAAAGCGAAAGAGAATTAAATCTTCTATTACCCTCCTATATTGGAAGAAATGATAAAGAAGGCTCTGGTGTATATGACGCAGTATTAAATCATAATATAACATCAAGCTTTTATAAAATAGGTAATCAACTAGAGGTTGATATAATAGATTTTGAAAAATCTATATTAGAAAATAATATTAATTTAGCATTAATTATTCACTATTTTGGTTTTTGTCGTAGTGATATGATAAAAATAAGAAACATTTGTGATAAAAACAATGTTATTTTGGTTGAGGATTGTGCTCACGCATTCCACTTAGGAAAAGAAAAACAATTAATAGGAAATTACGGCGATTTCAGCTTTTATTCTATACATAAATATCTAGCGACAGAGTCAGGAGGAATACTAAAAAAAAATAACAATAAATACAATATAGCCCCCCCATCCTCTGAGGAAGACATATCATTACAAGCCTTAAAAATTTATTCCAATTCGGATTTTAAAAAAATAGGAAACTCCAGAAGAAAAAATTTCAATTATTATTCAGCTCTATTAAATAATAATAAAAATTTAGAAATAATATTCAAACTAGATCATGATGATATACCTCAATCCTTTCCTATTAGAATAAAAAATGAGTTAAGAGAAAAATTATACTTTTATTTATTAAAAAATAACCTACCAACAATTTCATTGTATTATAGATTAATAGATGAGATTGATTTGAAAAAATTCGTCTTTTCAGAAAAAATCTCTAACGAGATATTAAACCTTCCTGTTCATCAAGATACTACAAAAGAGGATATTATTAAACTATGTAATAACATTGAGGCATTCTTTAATGAACAAAGAAAATAAACCAACAGAAAAAGATCTAATAAGATTTCTTAATAAGATAAATCATGAGTTCACTCCACCATTAAACAATAAAATAAACATCACCTTATATGCAAGAAAATTAATTGAAAAAGCATTATTTTTTTATACTGCTGATAAAGAAAAAATTTTATCTTGTTGTGCTATGTACGCCAATGACTATAACACTCTGACTGCATATTTATCAATTCTTGCTGTTCATCCGTCTTGTAGAAACAGTGGGATAGCAAATAAATTATTGTTACAAGCCGAAAATAAACTAAAAAAAGACAACTTTAAAAAAATCTCATTAGAAGTATATAAAAACAACAAAATAGCGATAAAATTATATGAGAAAAATGGGTTTAAATTAATATTTGAATCTGAATTTTCTCTATATATGACAAAAGATTTATAAATAACAGCCTTGGCATAAAATATTTATATGTTACGTAAAAACATAGTATCAAATTACATTAGCCAAATTTATGTATCTATTGTGGGAATATTAATCCTGCCGTTCTATATTAAATATATGGGAGCTGAAGCTTATGGTCTAGTCGGATTTTTTGCAATATTGCAAGCTTGGTTCGGGTTACTTGATTTAGGTTTAACGCCAACAATAAGCAGAGAAACAGCAAGATACCATGGAGGCTCTATATCAGCACTTGTATATAGTCAACTTTTCCGGTCCCTCAGTCTAATTTTTTTTCTTATAGCCTTTATTGGAGGAGCTGGTTTATGGATTTTTTCTGGAAAAATAGCAACTATTTGGCTAAAAACAAATTATTTATCAATAGATCAAGTCATTTTTTCTATTAAAATAATGGCAATTAGTATTTCTTTACGATGGATAGGCGGTCTTTATAAGGGAATTATAAGTGGCTCAGAAAAATTTGTTTGGCTTAGTGGGTTCAATGTCATTATTGCTACATTACGCTTTGTTGCTGTATTTATCAGTATGTGGCTTTATGGTTTCACACCATATGTTTTTTTTATACACCAACTTTTTATCGCTATTTTTGAAATAATAATATTATTTTTTTACGCTATAAAAATAATTCCCTCAAAAACTCAATTAAATTCGCCAATTGGTTGGTCATTCAAACCAGTAAAACCTATTTTAAAATTTGCATTAACTATCGCGTTTACTTCATCGATTTGGATTTTTGTCACGCAAACGGATAAGCTTATCTTGTCCGGAATTCTCTCACTTTCAGAGTATGGTTATTTTACTCTTGCAGTACTTGTCGCTAGTGGAATTCTAATAATAAGTGGGCCAATTAGTGCTACTATTATGCCTAGAATGGCAAGGTTGCATGCTGAAGGAAAGCATGATGAAATCATACAACTATATCGTAATTCTACACAATTAGTTTGCATAATTGCAGGTTCAGCAGCAGCAACCATCTCACTATGTGCCGAACCATTATTATTTGCCTGGACTGGGGATCCTATACTTGCATCCCATGCTGCTCCAATCCTTTGTTTATATGCTATCGGTAATGGTATTTTAACACTTTGTTCATTTCCTTATTATCTACAATATGCAAAAGGCAACCTTCGTTACCATTTTATTGGTAATATATTAATGGCAATCACATTAATACCAACAATTATTTATTTTTCTAATCATTATGGTAGCCTTGGTGCCGGATATGTATGGGTCACAATAAATAGCTTATTTTTATTATGTTGGGTTACATTTATTCATCACAAATTAGAACCTGGGCTACATTATAAATGGTTTATAAAAGATATTTTAAGAATTTATATACCAATCATACTAACTTGTATTATATTATCATTCTTTCCAATTGATCTAAAAAATCGATATCTGGCTTTTCTATATACAAGTGGAATTGCAATAATAACACTCCTAATAGCATTAATTTCATCAAGAGAAATGAAGAGAAATGAAAACAAATACAGATGATATTAAAGTATCTGTTTGCATCATAACTTACAATCAAGAAAAATATATTGAAACATGTTTAAAAAGTTTGATTAATCAAGATTGCAATTTCAAATATGAGATAATTATAGGTGATGACTCATCAACAGACGAGACAAGAATAATAATTGATAAAGTTTCTGATGAATATCCAGATAGAATTAAGAAAATTTATCATAAAGAAAATATTGGTACGGTTGGCAATATCCTTTCCGTATATAAATTAGCACGTGGTAAATATATTGCTCACATAGATGGCGATGATTATGCATTTCCTAATAAACTATCTAAGCAAGTGCAAGCATTAGAAAATAATCCAGACTGTGTTATTTGTTCACATGACATGTATATAGTAAATCAACATGGCAAAAAAATAAAATCAAACTTTATAAGTTATGAAGAAGGAGAGCACGATATAAGAGACTTATATGAAAATTTACCTTTTTTTTGTCATTCATCAAAAATGTTCATTAATGATCTAAGTAATGAATTTTGGATTAATATGCACCCTAATACTCTTGATATTGAAGTTCATATAGCTCAAGCAAATAAAGGGAGCATTTACCATCTAGATACTCAATTAGGAGCCTATCGTTATCTAACTGGTGTTTCCTCCAAAAATAAACGAGTTAATCCTATATTAATTGAAGGCAATCAAAGAATCTTTAATGAGGCACTACTAGATAATAAAATAGATAAAGAGTTTATAAAATATTGTTACGCTAAATCTATATTTAATTATGCATATCAAAGTGCCGTCTTTGGCAACAAAGACGACTTCAATAAATATATAAAAACTTCCTGTGAAATAGTCAAATATTCGATTATACAAAAAATTTTTTATTTTCTAAGATACATTCCATTTATAGCCATAGTAATTTGTCAACTACGGGCAAAGCTTCGTGGCTATAAAATATTATAATCAATAAATCACAATTTATCAACATGATAATAAATCCAGTCTACATACTAGCCTTGCTTTACTTTTTTACTAACTTTATAGCTATGCTAACCGGTATATATGACGGTGGACTTATATTAGAAGGAAAATATTTTTCTCTAAAAGAAGAAAGCCTCATATATGCATTTTTGATGCAAGCAATTCTTATTCTATTCATAATAGTATTATATAATTACTTCAATAAAAAGACAAAAAAACACAAATTTGAATTTAGAAGAATTATTGGAGTAACGCTGTTATTAGTCCAAATATCCTATATTATTTTTAACAAATCAATGGGAGTGAATATTGCCGGTGATAGCACAAGACTTAGTGAAGGATCATTATTAAATTATCTTTTCATTCTATTACAACCTGATATTCTATATATAATTATTGGTATTCATCTATCTTCAAATAGACTATTCTTCGCAAACACCAGTATATATTTGTTATCTATGTTTTTAAGAGGCTGGATGGGGGGAGTTTTTATAGTTTTTTTCACTATCCTATTTAGATATAATCCAAGCAAAATTTCTTTGAAAAATTTAATTTATGTTTTTTTATTTATTCTCATTGCTTTCTTACTTCTCCCCATGATAATTGATGCCAAATGGGCTATGCGAACAGGTATGTCTCTAACAGAGTTTATTTATGGAATAAGTGATTCATTTGAAACAACTAGATATAAACAAAGCATTTATTATATATTAAATAGATTTCAACATATTGGTCACGTTGCATTATTATTAGAAAACTCAGATAATTTATATCAAAAATATATTTCTGATCATTTTGTCTCATATTGGTGGGAGGGTCTACCTCAGCAAACGATACTAAAAATATCAGATGAAAAATACATTAGCTTAAGTAGTTATATAGTAACAGAATTTTACAACATAAAAAATCCAAGCTGGAACATAAATCCTGGATTATCAGGATGGTTCTTCATCTTACAAGATAAATTTTTCTTTTTAGTTTTATACTTATTTTTATTCGTCACTATGCAATTTTATTATATATCAAGAAAGGCCGACTCTCGCTTACTCACAACTATAGCATGCTTTTCCCTCATATATCTTTTTCATGGTTGGTTTGGCGCATATTTTAATATTTTGCTTTATAGTGTTTTTATTATTCTAATATATAGATTTTCTTTTTATTTAAAAAGACAAGTGATTTTCAATAGAAAGAAATCAAAATAATCATATAATTTAAAGGTATGCTAATGTGTGGAATTGCCGGTGCTTTATCGACAAATTATAAGCCCCAAAAATATATCTCTGAACTCATGGGAAATTCTTTGTTTCATAGAGGTCCTGATGCTATAGGCCAATGGCATGATGAGTCAGCAGGTATACTACTTGTACATAGACGTTTATCTATTCTTGATTTATCTTCCGCTGGAAGCCAACCAATGCGCTCACAATCTGGGCGCTATGTTATAGTTTTTAATGGTGAAATCTATAATCATCTTAATTTACGCAAACAGCTAGAATCTGAAGTTTCAACAATACTATGGAAAAGCCATTCAGATACAGAAACTTTATTAGAATGTCTTTCTTTCTGGGGAATAGAAAAAACATTAAAGAATATAATAGGCATGTTTTCTATAGCTCTCTGGGATACCCATGAAAGAACTTTAATGCTAGCAAGAGATCGCATGGGAGAAAAACCATTATATTGGGGCTGGTGTAATAATACATTACTTTTTGGTTCAGAAATTAAAGCATTAAAGCAACACCCGGCATTTAATGCAGAAATAGATAGAAATGCTTTAACACTTTATTTCCGTCATAATTATATCCCTGCACCATATAGCATTTACCAAGGTATTAATAAATTACATGCTGGTCATTATATTGTTATCAGACAAAATCAAAATCCTCAAGATATAATTTCTAAACCCTACTGGAATTTTAATGAAATAGCCGAAGATGGTATATCAAACCCATTTGTAGGATCAAATAATGAAGCAATAAATCATCTAGAATATTTAATTAAAAATAGTGTCTCTTCACAAATGATTTCAGATGTTCCTATTGGAGCATTTTTAAGTGGAGGAATAGATAGTAGTACTATAGTTTCTATAATGCAACAATATAGTCGCAATCCTATAAAAACTTTCGCAATAGGCTTTGATGAACAAAAATATAATGAAGCAATATATGCTAGAGAAGTAGCTGATTACTTAGGTACAGATCACACAGAACTTTATGTAAATGCTCAAGATGCATTATCAGTAATTCCTAAATTACCAAAAATTTATTGTGAACCATTTGCAGATAGTTCCCAAATCCCAACATACCTAGTCAGTCAACTCGCTAAACAACATGTAACAGTAGCATTAAGCGGCGATGCTGGAGATGAACTTTTTGGTGGTTATACTCCATACCAATTTGCACCTAATATTTGGAATAAAATAAGTAAGCTGCCTATTTCATTACGAAAATTAGCTGTTTCCCTCCTCTCTGACTTTCCTTTACCTGACAAAATTAATAAATTATTAAGTGTATTACCTTCGAATAATCGAGAACAACTTTATTCCATTTTAATGAGTCATTGGCAAAATTCTGAAAATTTAGTTATAGGCTCATCAACTCCATTAACTTTCATGACAAATGTAAACAGCTGGCCTATAACCGATTCCTTTGAACATTGGATGATGGCAATTGATACTAAACAATATATGATTGATAATATATTAGTAAAAGTGGATCGTGCAGCTATGGCTAATAGCTTAGAAACTAGGATACCACTGTTAGATCCTAATATAATTAAATTTGCCTGGCAATTACCTCTATCTATGAAAATAAGGAAAAATAATTCAAAATGGATTTTAAGAGAAGTACTTTATAGGCATGTTCCTAAAAATTTAATAGAGAGACCGAAAAAAGGTTTTTCTATACCAATCGGACAATGGTTAAAAGGACCATTAAAAGAATGGGCTGATACTTTATTAAATAGTAACAGGCTGAGTGATGAAGGTTTTCTAAATTCTGATATTGTTAATAATGCATGGAAACAACATATAAAAGGAACCAAAGACCACTCATACCGTTTATGGAGTGTTTTAATGTTTCAAGCTTGGCTTGAAGAAAATACAAAAACATCCGTTAGAAAATGAGAATATCATGAAAGAAAGAAAGAAAATAATGCATGTAATATCAGGCCTAGGTAATGGCGGAGCTGAAGGTGTATTATATAGGCTTTGTAAATATGATAGTAAAAATACACATATAATTATTTCATTAACTTCCATAGGAAAATATGGAACACTGTTAGAAGATGAAGGAATAAAAGTATATACTCTAAATATGAATAAAAATATAAAATCATTTTATTCATTTATAACTCTATTTAAAACAATAAAAAAAGAAGATCCAGATTTAGTTCAAACTTGGATGTATCATGCTGATTTAATTGGAGGTATAATTGCTAAATTAGCTGGTATAAAAAATATTTTTTGGAATATCAGGCATACAGATCTACATCTAACACACTCCAAAAAAACGACCATACTTATTGCAAAATTATGTGCATTATTAAGCAATAAAATTCCGAAAAAGATAATTTGCTGTGCATACTCATCATTAAATACTCATAAAGAATTAGGGTATGCCCATGATAAACTCACAGTAATCCAAAATGGCTACGATTTAAGCACATTCAAACATACAGAACAGGATAAAAATAAATTAAAAGATGAGTTAAAATTAGAGTCTGATATTTTTCTAATCGGCATGGTAGCTAGATATGATCCCCAAAAAAACCATGAGTTACTATTAACTTCATTTGAAAGATTCACAAAATATAAAGATGAAAGAACAAAGTTATTATTAGTCGGTAAAAACATAGATAATAAAAATAATGAACTATATGAATTAATTGATGAACTAGGTATAAAAGATAAAGTTATACTATTAGGGCAAAGAAACGACATACCTAACTTTATGAATATGATTGATCTACATGTATTATCAAGTTCTTTTGGTGAGGGATTTCCAAATGTTATAGCAGAAGCAATGGTAGCAAAAACCCCATGTATTGCAACAAATATTGGAGATGCAAGCCTTATAATTGATAAAAATGGTTGGATAATAAATAGCAATGACAATGTTCAACAATTAGAAGATGCTTTAGAAAAAGCATATAATGAATTTTCACTAAACAAAGATAAATGGCTAATAAGATGTAACAATTGTTCTAATTCGATAAAAGAAAGATTTAGTATAGCAACAATGTTCAATAGATACATACAAGCATGGGATATTAATGATAAATGAATTTAATTTGTTAACAATATTATACTTTTTAATATTAATAAACTTTTTAATTCTTAGTATAAAAATCATGATAAAATGTCAATTATAAAAAAAGATTCTAACAAACCCAAAAATTTCAAATAAATATTCAGCAATCTATATATAATAATTAAAACCACAGAATCCATAGTTAATAAACATATTAAAAATTTAATTAGTAAAGGGATTAATCTTGAAAATCACAATTTCTGGAATAGGTTATGTAGGTTTGTCCAATGGAGTATTACTTGCCAAAAAGCATAGAGTTATCGCCTTAGATATTGACAAGGAAAAAGTCAATTTACTTAATGAAAAAAAATCACCAATTTCTGATACTGAGATAGAAAAATATTTAACTGAGGAAAAGTTAGATATTACAGCAACACTTGATAAAGAGATTGCATATAAAGAAGCTGATTTTGTTATTATTGCGACTCCAACAGATTATGATCCCAAAACAAATTATTTTAATACACATTCAGTAGAGTCTATTATTGTAGATGTATTAGAACACAACCCAGTTGCAACAATGATAATAAAGTCAACTATTCCAGTTGGTTTTACCAAAAAAATGAGAGAAAAATATAATACCGATAATATCATATTCTCACCCGAGTTTCTAAGGGAAGGTCGAGCACTCTATGACAACCTTTATCCATCTAGGATTATTGTTGGAGAATATTCAGAGCGTGCAAAAATATTTGCCAATTTTTTGATAGAAGGTGCAATCAAGAAAGATGTTCCTGTACTTTTCACTGATTCTACCGAAGCCGAAGCTATCAAACTCTTTTCTAATACTTATCTTGCAATGCGAGTAGCCTACTTTAATGAATTAGATAGCTATTCTGAAGCTAAAGGACTAAATTCACGTCAAATAATTGAAGGAGTATGCCTAGACCCACGAATTGGTAATCACTATAATAATCCATCTTTCGGGTATGGTGGTTATTGCCTACCAAAAGACACTAAACAATTACTAGCAAACTATCAGGAAGTACCTAATAATATTATTAGTGCTATAGTTGAAGCAAATCGTACTCGTAAAGATTTTATTGCTGACTCTATTCTTAGCAAGAAACCTAAAATAGTTGGTGTCTACCGCCTTATTATGAAATCTGACTCCGACAACTTTAGATCCTCTTCAATTCAAGGAATAATGAAAAGAATCAAAGCCAAAGGTATTAAAGTGATCATTTTTGAACCAGAGATGAAAGAAAAAACATTTTTCAACTCCAAAGTGATTCATGATTTGGATAAGTTTAAATCTATATCTGATGTTATCATTTCAAACCGCATAACCTCAGATTTACAAGATGTAGAATCAAAAGTATACTCTCGAGACATCTTTGGGAAAGATTAATTTATTTAATTAAAAAATAAATTTGGAACATTTATGAAATATTTAGTTACGGGTGCAGCAGGCTTTATTGGCTTTCATTTAATAAAAAGATTAATTAAGGATGGGCACTATGTTGTTGGGATTGATAATATCAACGATTATTATGATGTTCATCTAAAGGAGGCCAGACTCGATATATTATTAAACCTTAAAAACTTCAAATTTATTTTCATGGATATCTCTGATAGAGAATCCATTAATAAATTATTTAATTATGAAAAATTTGAGCGTGTTATTCATTTGGCTGCTCAAGCAGGTGTTCGCTATTCTTTAATTAATCCTTACTCCTATTCTGATAGTAACTTATCCGGTTTTTTAACCATCCTCGAAGGTTGTCGCCATAATAATATCAACCACTTAATATATGCTTCATCAAGTTCTGTTTATGGACTAAATGAGAAAACTCCATTTTCAACTTCAGACTCAGTCGATCATCCAGTTTCACTCTATGCTGCAACAAAAAAATCTAATGAGTTAATGGCTCACAGTTATTCTCACCTTTATGGTATCCCAACAACTGGTCTCAGATTTTTTACCGTTTATGGACCATGGGGGAGACCTGACATGGCTTTGTTTAAATTTACAAAAGCAATTTTAAATAATCAACCAATAGATGTCTATAATAATGGTCAACTAAGCCGCGATTTTACTTATATAGACGATATTATTGAAGGTATAATAAGAGTCTCTGATATTCCACCTGTTTATAATGAATTATGGACACCTAAATCAGGAAGTCCAGCAAATAGTTCCGCACCTTATAAAATATATAATATCGGCAATGGTACTCCTGTAGATTTAATGGATTACATTAATGCCTTAGAAAACAGCCTAGGTATTAAAGCAATTAAAAACATGCTTCCAATGCAACCTGGTGATGTGTATTCTACATGGGCAAATACAGAAGAACTATTTAAAGTAACTAAATATAAACCTTCCATTAAAGTAAAAGATGGTGTAAAAGAATTCATGCTATGGTATAAGCAATATTATATTAAAGATCAATTGCTATGATAAACGCCTTTCTTTATTCCTTGCAAAAAGTGGCTGAAGTTTTGACATTTGTGCCATTATTATTAAAAAGTAGAAAAAGTTAAAGGATATGGCATAAAATAAATTATGCTTATCGTGAGGTCAGGCCTTTCAGTCGGAATATCCCATAGTTCCAGAAAGGCGACCATTAAAGAATAAATTGTATGAATCTGACGATAAACAGCTCTCCTGTACCCTTGATATTACACATCTACTGAACGTACCTACGAGAGCAACGCAGGAAACATGTTAGAGGCTCCTCAATCCTCAAAACACTAATTGCCAATGACACCCCGTGGACATAACACTCCATCATTGAAGTACATTGTTAAAAATTTTTTGTGGGTTAGAAGAAGAATCAACTCTGACTCTGACATATCAGAAATCTCGCTCGAAGATAATTGACACTCATGTTTTTAGTAACCAGAAATACCATAGCTGCATCAGCTTCTGGTGTTATTATTCCCCCAATACTATCTATACTGTTTCTTCGCCGATGAGCTGAAACTTGAAAGACAAAGAATATGAATAAGAATTCAAGGTATTAGATCACCACCTTACTCCTCGCGAGGCAAGGAGCAAGGTGGTTTTCTGAACTAAATGCACTATTATTTATTATACAACCTTTGTATATTATGAATAATGTAGTAGAACAAACTCACCAAAAATATTCAACTTTATTGAATATAACTAAATCATCATCCATTTTTTATAATCGTTTTATTTTTTAGTATTCTTCTACCTAGTCTTGCTGACTTGGTTTCTATTAATAAATGTATAATATATGCAAATAAAACAGAAACTATAGTGAGAAATAATAACTTCGAAAAGCCATTCATTTTATTTATGTATACAAAAAATCCATTTTCTTTGTTTATTAAATTAAACACCAGCAAATGAGATATATATAATGAATATGATATATCCCCTAAAAAAATAAGCAATTTAACTTTTTTCACCTCACCAATAATCTCATATATCACTGATGATAAAAACAATAAAAAAGTACCAACCCCAACATTAAACAATCCATGACCATAAATAGGCGGAGATACAATCATCACTATGGAAATCATTAGAAAAAATGTATTTAATATATATAACACTCTTGTATTTTTAATATGTAGATTACTCTTTACCTTTAAGGTAATCTCGCAGACCATCATCCCAATCACAAACTCAATCATCATTTGTGAAGATAACAATTTAATTAAAGGTTTTAAATAACCATTATAATCAAAGGCATAATATGCGCTATACATATATGGATTTTCAAAATATAGATTTATAGAAAAATAAATTAATAAAATCAAAATTGAACAATAAAGACCTATATGCTTTTTTGAAAAAAGCATGCTAATAAAAAATAAAAAGTCACCTCATAAGTTAAAGTCCAAGCAGAGTCAATGATAGAATAACTAAAAAAAGGAGCCATGGAGTCATAATTAAGATGAACCAATAAGAATGACTTTATTATACTAACAATATTGTAGTCATTATTTGATGTTAACAAAAATAAAATCAAAACAAAAAAATACAAAGGATAAATCCTGAAAAATCTTTTCATAAAAAATGACATTTTTGAGGTATTTTCTTTTGTCGAAAGTACCATAACAAAGCCACTAATCATAAAAAACAAATCAACACCAAAGTAACCAAAATCAAATAATAGGTCACCCAAATCTTTCTCTGAATATACATTATTAATTGTAAATCTAAAGTGGTAAAATACTACAAATAACGCAGCTATTCCACGTAGATAATGGATAGAAAAAAACATAACAACCTCTTCATTAGGATAAATCACTATTTTATCATGAGATATAACCCAAAGGACATTTATATCTGTATATTAATCAATATGAAATCAAGACCAAAAAATGAACTTCCATGATTATAACTTAAAAGTATTAATTTGATATTCTTATGCTTCTAGACCAATACAACCTACCAAAAATTGCTCACCTTATTGGTACCTTTTCACATTCGCTTAATCGTGATCGATGACTGTAGGGGTGTTATACCAGAAAAATCGAGACAGAAAAATATTTGTTGAATAAAATTTCATCCAACAGATAAAAAAAATTGATAGCAATCGGCGTATCTATATAAAACGACTGATTAAGAAGAGCAATTTTCTATCTACTCTCGATAAAAAATCATGAAGAACTAATTTGACACATATACTGAAAAACATAATTAAATCGTTTTATAAGAATGTTCAGAATTTTTATCGCAGAGAGTCTCACTATTATGATACTCTATTTATTAAAACAGTTAAGTTAATATATATTACAGTAACAATATAACATGAAAATATTACTTATTGGAAATCAATCAAATACAATTATTCTGTTCCGTAAAAATTTTATTAAATTGATGATACAAAAAAAAATAATTGTTCATACCCTAACAATGGACTTTAATAAGGGTAACTTTGAACGTATAAAATCATTAGGAGCACATCCTGAACAATATAAGTTCTCCCGTTCAGGCATAAATCCTATCTCTGATATTATAAATACAATAAGACTTAGTAAAAAAATAAAAGAAATAAATCCAGACATTGTTCTTTGTTTCTTCCCGAAACCAATTATATTTGGTAGCATTGCATCTAAGATAGCACAAGTAACTAAAATTTATTCTCTATTTGAAGGACTTGGGTATACCTTCACCGAAACCAATAATAGAATCAATATAAAAAAGACAATAATAAAAAAATTACAGATTTTACTTTATAAAATATCATTACCTCTATCCAATAAAGTTCTTTTTCTAAATAAAGATGACCAAAATGAAATAATTAGTAACCATAAAGTTTTTGTTAAAACCTCATCTGTCATCGGTGGTATCGGTGTTGATATAAATGAATTTACTTATACCCCGATCTCTTCTACCAGAAAAATACATTTTTCTATGGTTTCCAGACTATTAGTAGAAAAAGGAGTTAGAGAATTTATCGAAGCGGCTAAAATTGTCAAACAAGATTATCCTTTTGTAGAATTTAGCATTGCTGGCTCTGTAGATGATAATCCAGGAGGAATAACATCTACAGAGTTGGAGCTTTGGCAAAGAGAAAATATTGTTACATTCAAAGGACAAATATCAAATATTAAAGATTTTCTAATAGATAGCAGTGTTTTTGTACTACCATCTTACAGAGAGGGGGTTCCTCGAAGCACACAAGAGGCAATGGCGATTGGAAGAGCAATACTTACTACCGATGTTCCTGGATGCAGAGACACTGTTATTGATGGTTACAATGGATTTTTAGTTCCCCCATATAATTCTAAGGCATTAGCCAACAAAATGATTCAATTTTTAAACAATCCTGATTTATTAAACTCTATGGGATTAGCAAGTAGAAAATTAGCAGTCGAGCGTTTCGATGAAAATGTGTTTTGTGAAAGATTATTAGAAATACTGACTTCTAGTTAATCCCTATATATTTGTTTAATCCTAAATTTTATCACCTATTATTGTTAAAAATGCTAAACATCGTCCTATTCGAACCAGAAATCCCGCCTAACACAGGCAATATCATTCGTCTTTGCGCTAACACTGGCTGTCAGCTTCATCTCATTCAACCGTTAGGTTTCACATGGGATGATAAACGTCTGCGGCGCGCTGGGTTGGATTATCATGAGTTCGCCAATATCAAGCAGCACCATGACTATAATGCTTTCTTGGAAAGTGAAGGCCTCAGTTCTGTTAATTCACAATCCCCTTCCGGAGCCCGTCTGTTTGCTTTAACCACAAAAGGCACCCCAGCACACAGTAATGTGAGTTATCGTGATGGTGATTATCTCATGTTTGGCCCGGAAACCCGTGGGTTACCGCCTTATGTATTAGACAACATGCCACCTGAACAGAAAATCAGGATTCCTATGCTGCCGGATAGTCGTAGCATGAATCTTTCTAATTCCGTTTCTGTGGTTGTGTTTGAAGCATGGCGGCAACTGGGTTATCCGGGTGCGTTATTGCGGGATTAATTGATAGGTAACATTCAGCGCCTAATCCGCGCTGAATGTTCTATCTATTGATTATAAGAAGAAAACAGGTTTTCAAATCCCATCCCCATTCTCAAATCCATTGTTGATGCCATTAAAATGCTGGTTCATATCCAGTGATGGTTTGTCACTTTCTGGTTTTCCGACGATCCGTGCTGGTACGCCCGCCACTGTGGTGTGAGGTGGAACGGGTCTCAATACAACCGATCCCGCACCGATTTTTGCGCCACGGCCAATTTCAATATTACCGAGGATTTTAGAACCTGCGCCAATCATTACCCCTTCACGCACTTTCGGGTGACGATCTCCTCCTGCTTTGCCCGTACCACCAAGTGTTACGGATTGCAGAATAGAAACATCATTTTCCACAATCGCTGTTTCACCAATGACGATACCAGTTGCATGGTCAAGCATGATACCGCAACCAATTTTCGCGGCTGGATGGATATCGACACCAAATGAAACTGAGATCTGGTTTTGCAGGTAAATAGCCAACGCTTTGCGATCTTGTTTCCACAACCAATGTGCGATGCGGTAGGCTTGTAGTGCATGGAAGCCTTTAAGGTAAAGTAATGGTGTCGAGTATTTGTCTACAGCCGGGTCTCGCAGTCGAACCGCTTTGATGTCATATGCTGCTGATTCGATCATTTTAGGGTCACTGCGATACGCGCTTTCAACAACTTCCCTGACTTCAATGGGAGGCATAATCGGTGATGCCAGTTTATTTGCCAGCATATAGCTTAAGGCACTACCCAGATTTGCATGTTTGAGTAGTGTCGCGTGGAAAAAACTGGCTAACAGAGGCTCACAATCTGCCAATGCCTTCGCTTCGTTTTTTATATTTTTCCAAACTTCGTTCAGTTCTTCTCGCGACATATCAGTGTTCCCATCTTGCTTAAGATTGAGAGACTTCGCCCTCATCTCTTGTAGCTCTTCCCAATAATGCCCGGGCAGCTTCAATCACGTTTTTATTGCAATACAGTATCTGGTAGATCTGTTCTGCGATTGGCATTTCAACACCAACTCGTTCCGCTAGCGCCCTAACTTCTTTAGTGTTGCGGTATCCTTCAACAACTTGCCCGATTTCACGCTGCGCATCATCAACATTGATACCCTGCCCCAGCATCATACCAAAACGACGGTTGCGGGATTGGTTATCTGTGCACGTCAGAACTAAGTCACCCAATCCGGCCATTCCCATGAAGGTAGAAGGATCAGCACCCAATGCCACTCCCAGACGGCTCATCTCTGCCAATCCTCGGGTAATCAATGCAGTGCGGGCATTCGCTCCGAATCCCATACCATCAGAGATCCCAGCACCAATTGCAATAACATTTTTTATTGCGCCACCCAGCTGTACACCGATGAAATCTGGATTCTTGTACACCCGGAAACTTTTTCCACAATGGAAAAACTGTTGGAGTTCCTCACCAAATTCAGGGGTTGTAGCTGAAACTGCAATCGCTGTTGGTAAGCCTGCTGCAAGCTCTTTTGCGAATGTCGGACCAGAGACTACTGCCAAGGGGATTTCATTACCTAATATCTCACGGGCCACATCTTGTAATAGACGCCCTGTTTCAGCTTCAAGACCCTTGGTAGCCCAAACAATACGACTATCATGTTGTAAATGTGGCTTTATCTGCTGTAAAACATCACCGAAAACGTGGCTGGGAACCACTATCAGAATATTACGGCTGGCTGAAACAGCATTCTTCAGATCCGCTTCAAGCAGTAAACTATCAGGAAAAGAAACATCCGGCAGAAATGTCTGGTTGCAACGCGCTTGTTGCAAGACATGGACATGCTCGGGGTTATGCCCCCAAAGCACAACGTCATGCCCGTTGCGAGCTAGCGTAATAGCTAAAGCGGTGCCGTATGAACCGGCACCGATCACTGTCATAGAAGCAGTATTCATTAGGCTTCCTGCTCAGCCTCGTTTGACTGGGGCTCAGTCTGCTGTTGCAGATAGCTCATGAACAGTGCATCAAAGTTAACTGGTGCCAGATTCAGTTGTGGGAAAGTACCACGGCCTACCAGACTGGTGATGCATTCACGGGCATATGGGAACAGGATGTTCGGGCAGTATGCGCCTAAGCAGTGCGCCAGTTGTGTTCCTTCGATGCCATCAATAGAGAAAATACCCGCCTGCTGAACTTCACACAGAAATGCAGTTTCTTCTTCCAATGTCGCAGTGACAGTGACACGCAGAACGACTTCATAGACTCCCTGAACCAATTCGCTGGAAGCGGTATCCAGATCCAATTTAACTTCTGGCTGCCACTCCTGCTGGAAAATCTGAGGCGCTTTTGGTGCTTCGAAAGAAACATCTTTCGTGTAGACACGTTGGATCTGGAAAGCCATTTCTGGGTTGTTTTGTTCTGACATAATAATGTTTACCTTTTTCAGACGTCCTTATTAAACCTTCATGGATACAAGCATAGTACCTGCACCAGAGTCATTATTTTTTGCCACGGGCCAATGGCAGATTCTCACCCGCCCACCCAGCAATCCCTTCTTTCAGGGAATAAACCTGTTCAAAACCGAAACGAACCAGATTTTCCGCTGGTGTTCTGGATTCCATTCCATTCGCTGAAACAACTATAACAGGCTGTTTTTTATGTTTTTCCAACTCACCCAGATTATTCTCTTTAATCTCAGATGGTGTCAGGTTAACGGAACCAATGATATGCCCTCTGCGGAAATCGTCACGGGAACGTAAATCCACAACGATAGCGTCTTCCTTGTTGATCAAATGGATGGCTTGCGCGCGCGGGATCTCTTTACTCTTGGTGAATAGGTTTTTTGCCGTCATAACGATGACAGCCACCAGCAATGCAATCCAGACAAGACTCAGGATCGTGTTCCGGCTAATAAATTGCATGATTTCTTGCAGCATGGAGGGCAACAACTCCCGTTAGTTAATAACAAATATCTAAGGTAGCAGAGTATACCTATGTGTTGCGTCAATTACAGCCAGTTAGCACTAACGCTATGCACATTTGTGCAGATTTTGCGGAGAGTTTCGAGAAAAAATAAAAAATACACCAACAATCACCTGATTGTAATGCTTCATCAAAATATTTCATGTCACACTGAGCTGAGGCAGGATATTAGGCAATAAATGAACTAAATTAACTAAAACTTATATTAATCATAAAAAACAGACCGTTCTCTAGCCAGGTGAGATTCATCATGAAATAATCGGACGCTATAACGCTATATAGCAGCAAGGTACTCAATAAGATGACTGAAAATAAGGATCTAAAGAGTCGTATAAATCGCCAGAAACAGTATCAATGGCAAAAAGAAATCAGGGTATTCCAGCTCTGTGCCTTGCTGTTCGCCGTTTTCAGTTTCAGTACAAGTACTTTCGCAAATCAAATTTCAGAGAATAAAAACCAGCTCAAAGACATTCAGCAAGTTATTGTTGAAAAAGAGAAAATCGTAAAACAGCAGCAAAAAAAACGCACCGATCTGCTTAATCAATTAAAAGAACAAGAAGGCACTATCTCAGAAGTAGGGCGTTCATTGCATGGTACTCAGACTCGGCTAAATAAGCTGGAAAATGAAGTTTCATCGTTGAATACAAATATCAAGCGATTGCAAACACAACAAAAAGAACAACGCCGATTGCTTGCCGGGCAATTAGATGCCGCATTTCGGCAAGGAAGTCATCAAGGATTAGAATTGTTGCTCAATGGTCAGGAAAATCAGCGTAAAGAACGGGTTCTCGCTTATTACAGTTACTTGAATCAGGCGCGTCAGGAAACGATAACGAAACTGCAAAAAACAACGGCAAAACTTAACCAACAAAAAAAGCTGCAACTGCAAAAACAAAGTGAACAGAAAGAGATACTGACCGACCAAAAACAACAAAAACAACAAATGGAAGTTGCCCGTACCGCACGGCAAAAAACATTAACGGTATTGGAATCTTCATTGAAAAAGGATCAACAAAGTCTGACCGAGCTTCGGCAAAACGAGACAAGCTTAAGGAATAAAATTGCTAAAGCTGAACGTGAAGCTAAAGCCCGTGCCGAACGTGAAGCTCGTGAAGCAGCTCGTGTTCGCGCCCAAGTTGCGGCTAAACAGAAGCAAGCTAAACAAAAAGGCTCCAGTTACAAGCCGACAGAAGATGAACGTGCTCTCATGGCGCGGACCGGAGGTCTTGGACGGCCTGCCGGACAGGCGATTTGGCCAGTACGTGGCCGTGTCATCCATAGTTTTGGCGAGGCAATACAAGGTGAACTACGCTGGAAAGGAATTGTTATCGCCGCAGCGGAAGGCACAGAAGTGAGAGCCATTTCAGATGGGCGTGTATTACTGGCAGACTGGCTGCAAGGTTATGGTTTGGTTGTGGTGGTTGAGCACGGTAAAGGTGATATGAGTATTTACGGTTATAACCAAAGTTCGCTTGTTCGTGTCGGGCAACAAGTCAAAGCTGGTCAGCCGATAGCACTGGTTGGCAGCAGCGGCGGGCAACAACAACCTTCACTGTACTTTGAGATCCGCCGTCAAGGTCGGGCTGTTAACCCATTGCCGTGGTTAGGGAAATAGGATGTTATTTTGGATACCGTTATTCTTCACAACATTGCTGTTTACCCTGAATGTTCAAGCCGCACGTTTAGCCATTGTCATAGATGATGTCGGCTATCGTGTTAATGAAGAAAACAAGATATTACAAATGCCCGTCGCGGTTTCTATCGCAATACTGCCTGACTCACCGCACGGCAGGAAAATGGCGGAAAAGGCCCATCAGCAGGGACGGGAGATTTTGATCCACCTGCCAATGGCACCGCTAAGCAAGCAACCCTTGGAAAAAAATACACTGCATCCCGCCATGAGCGGGGAAGAAATTGGCCGCATTATTCAAGATGCGATACAAAAAGTTCCCTATGCTGTTGGAATGAATAACCATATGGGCAGTGCCATGACATCCAGCCTCAAGGGCATGGAGAAGGTGATGCAAGTATTATCCCAGCATCACCTCTATTTTTTGGATAGTGTGACGATAGGCAATACGCAAGTCAGTAAAGCCGCGCTGGGAACAACGGTTCCGGTGATCCGCCGTAATGTTTTTTTGGATAATGTTCAAACTGAAGCCGAAACACGACATCAACTCAATCGCGCGATTACCCTTGCCCGTAAGAAAGGTTTTGCCATTGCAATCGGGCATCCGCATCCAACAACTGTACGCGCTTTACAACAGACACTCGCGACATTACCCAGTGATATTGAGCTGGTAACTCCGGGTATGTTACTAAGCCCCATTCCGGCACACAAAAACGAAATCCAAAATGTACGACAAACAGAACGCAAGTGCGTAAAGCCTCGCAAATCAGAAGCCACACCTGCAACTCAGTTGGATTATCTCAAGATGTTAGCAAAGACATTGGCTGACAATGCGGTTAATAATGTCATCGTTAATACCTTAAACCAACATATTCAAAGACTCTTGGGTAATAACCAAAAACAAGAAGCGACCAGCATCTCGGGCAAGTCAGCTATAAGTCAAACAACAGAGGATAAAACGGCAGGAGAAACCCAATCACAGAAAAAGGAGAATCAAACAGGTGCCCATAAAAACACAGACACCTGCTCTGATTTTTGAATCGTGAATTAATTCCAATTCAGGATAACTTTACCAGACTGCCCTGAACGCATGGTATCAAAGCCTTTCTGATAATCATCAATTGAGAATTGGTGAGTGATAATCGGAGTCAGATCTAAACCCGATTGGATCAAAGCTGCCATTTTGTACCATGTTTCGAACATTTCACGTCCGTAGATACCTTTGATGAATAACCCTTTGAAAATAACCTGATTCCAATCTATCGCCATATCTGAAGGTGGAATCCCCAGCAAGGCAATGCGTCCGCCATGATTCATGGTATTCAGCAAAGTGCGGAATGCAGGTGGTGCCCCGGACATTTCCAGACCAACATCAAAGCCTTCTGTCATACCCAGCTCAGCCATGACATCGCTCAGGTTTTCTGTGCTGACATTGACAGCACGAGTAACACCCATTTTACGGGCCAACTCAAGGCGATATTCGTTCACATCAGTGATCACAACATGGCGAGCGCCGACATGTTTACACACCGCAGCTGCCATAATTCCGATAGGACCAGCGCCTGATACCAGCACATCTTCCCCGACCAGATCAAAAGACAGTGCGGTATGTACCGCATTACCGAATGGATCAAAAATTGCTGCCAGTTCATCCGGGATATTGTCAGGAATTTTAAAGGCATTAAATGCCGGGATAACCAGATATTCAGCAAATGCGCCCGGGCGGTTCACACCAACACCCGTGGTATTGCGGCATAAATGAGTACGCCCGCCACGGCAGTTACGGCAATGACCGCAGGTAATATGGCCTTCACCGGATACACGGTCCCCGATTTTGAATCCTTTTACTTCCTGACCGATCGCAACAACTTCACCGACATACTCGTGCCCTATCACCATCGGTACGGGAATAGTTTTCTGAGACCAATCATCCCAGTTATAGATGTGAACATCCGTACCGCAGATGGCCGTTTTACGGATTTTAATCATCACATCATTGTGCCCAAGTTCCGGAGCGGGCACATCCGTCATCCAAATCCCTTCTTCTGACTTTAACTTCGACAGTGCTTTCATAGTGATACCTTATGCAATGACGTTCAATTGCTTGCCAATGCGTGTAAATGCGGCCACCACATGTTCAATTTGTTCTTCAGTATGGGCAGCCGATATCTGGGTTCGGATACGCGCCTGACCTTTAGGAACAACCGGATAGAAGAAGCCAATCACATAAATGCCTTCTTTCAGCAGTTCAGCTGCGAATTCTTGCGCCAATTTCGCATCACCCAACATCACTGGGATGATGGCGTGATCAGCGCCTGCTAAAGTGAAGCCCGCTGCGGTCATTTTTGTACGGAACAAATCCGCGTTTTTCCAGAGACGTTCACGCAGATCATCGCCATTTTTCAGCATATCCAACACCTTAATGGATGCCGAGACAATAGCAGGAGCCAGTGAATTGGAGAACAGATAAGGACGCGAACGCTGACGCAGCCACTCTACAACTTCTTTGCGTGCCGCAGTATAACCACCAGATGCACCACCCAGCGCCTTACCGAGTGTACCGGTGATGATGTCAACACGCCCCATGACATCACAATATTCATGTGTGCCACGGCCATTTTTGCCAACAAAGCCAACTGCATGTGAATCATCAACCATGACCAATGCACCGAATTCGTCAGCCAGATCGCAAATGGATTTCAGGTCAGCAATTACGCCGTCCATTGAAAATACCCCATCCGTGGCGATCAGGATATTTTGCGCACCTTCTGCTGTTGCTTTCTCCAACTGAGCTCTTAATTCTTGCATATCGTTATTGGCATAACGGTAACGTTTTGCTTTGCATAAACGGACGCCATCAATGATGGAGGCATGGTTCAAGGCATCAGAAATAATGGCATCTTCTGGCCCAAACAATGTTTCAAACAAACCACCGTTTGCATCAAAGCATGAAGAGTACAGAATGGCATCTTCCATACCCAAAAATTCAGCTATCTTATTTTCTAATTCTTTATGAGAGTCTTGCGTACCACAGATAAAGCGAACAGATGCCATACCAAAACCGTGGCTATCCATCCCTGCTTTTGCCGCCGCGATGAGGTCAGGATGATTGGCCAAACCTAAATAGTTATTGGCACAAAAATTAGTGACTTGATTACCTTCAGCAACAGCAATGTTGGCATTCTGGGCAGACGTAATGATACGTTCATTTTTAAATAGCCCTTCGGAACGAGTTTGTTCCAACTGTTCATTGATTTTCTGGTAAAACGATGCTGACATTTTTCTCTCCTGAGTACCCAATTAAGTGAAAGGCGGGAGGTATTTTACTGATAGATCTTGTCAGTGACGACATAACAGGAAACATAATATCAACTTTGTAAAGCTGATCACGGCTTAGAGCCTGCTATGTGGCAATATTTCAGGATATTCCCCTGTTTAACCTGCTGTCGTCAATAGGGTTAAGTGCTATTATACGCCCCAAAGTAAAGTGAACTGACTATTTAAATGAGGTGGGCCAAATGATTATTGTCACTGGTGGCGCAGGGTTTATTGGCAGCAATATCGTCAAGGCACTGAATGACGAAGGCTATAAGGATATTCTGGTTGTTGATAACCTGAAAGATGGCACGAAATTCGCCAATTTGGTTGATTTGGACATCACCGATTATATAGATAAAGAAGATTTTATTGCCAGTATCGTTGCGGGTGATGATTTAGGTGATATTGACGCCATTTTCCACGAAGGTGCATGCTCATCCACAACGGAATGGGATGGTAAGTATATGATGGACAATAATTATCAGTACTCCAAAGATATACTGCATTATTGCCTTGACCGTCAGATTCCCTTTTTATACGCCTCTTCTGCCGCAACTTACGGTGGTCGCAGTGATAATTTCATTGAAGAACGTCAGTACGAAAAACCGCTTAACGTTTATGGTTACTCCAAGTTCCTTTTTGACCAGTATGTTCGCGATATTCTGCCTCATGCAGATTCCCAAATTTGTGGCTTCCGTTATTTCAATGTTTATGGGCCGCGCGAAGGACATAAAGGCAGCATGGCGAGTGTCGCCTATCATTTAAATAACCAAATCCACCAAGGGCAAAACCCGAAGTTATTCGCGGGTAGCGAGAACTTCCGCCGCGATTTTATTTATGTCGGTGATGTTGCTGCGGTAAATCTGTGGTTCTGGAAAAACAGTGTTTCCGGTATTTTTAACTGTGGCACAGGCCGTGCAGAATCTTTCCAGGCTGTTGCTGATGCTGTAACCGGATTCCATAAAGAAAAATCGCCTGTTGTGGAATACATTGAATTTCCGGAAAAATTAAAAGGTCGCTATCAGAGTTTTACTCAGGCAGACCTGACAAAACTCCGTGCTGCTGGTTATGAACAGTCGTTCAAAACGGTAGCCGAAGGTGTTGCTGAATATATGCAATGGCTCAATCAGGATAATTAATCGACCTCTATGAAGATATTGGTGATCGGCCCATCATGGGTGGGTGACATGATGATGTCACAAAGCCTCTACCGTACTTTGAAAGCTTTGTACCCTAATGCAGAAATTGATGTGATGGCGCCAGCATGGTGCCGTCCATTATTGGCAAAAATGCCGGAAGTGAATCAAGCGCTGGCCATGCCGCTTGGTCATGGTGCTTTTGCTTTGGGTGAGCGCCGTCGCCTCGGGTTCGCATTGCGTGAAAATAAATACGACCGCACCTACGTACTGCCCAACTCATTCAAATCTGCACTGATCCCTTTTTTCGCCAATATCCCACTGCGTACGGGCTGGCGCGGTGAAATGCGCTACGGCCTGCTGAATGACATCCGTGTTTTGAATAAGAGTGCATTTCCACTCATGGTTCAACGCTATGTAGCTCTCGCGTATGATGCAAAAAAAATGCGTAGTGCCGACGACCTTCCCCAACCTCTGTTATGGCCGCAATTAACCGTCAATGATGAAGATATTGCGGAATCAACTGCCGCTTTTAATATCGCCGATCATCGTCCTATTATTGGCTTCTGTCCGGGGGCTGAATTCGGCCCGGCTAAACGCTGGCCACATTACCACTATGCTGCATTGGCAGAAGAGTTAATCACTGAAAAAGGCTATCAAATTTTGCTGTTTGGCTCTGCCAAAGATCATGAAGCGGGTGAAGATATCCGCACACTTTTAAGCAACGATGCCCGCGCAGAGTGCCTTAATCTGGCAGGAAAAACCTCACTTGAACAAGCAGTCAACATCATTGCGGCTTGTGATGCCATAGTCACGAACGATTCCGGCTTAATGCACGTCGCGGCAGCATTAAATCGTCCGTTAGTTGCATTATATGGCCCAAGTAGCCCAGATTTTACTCCACCGTTATCAAACAAGGCCGAAGTCATTCGCCTGATTACGGGTTACCATAAAATCAGAAAAGGTGATAGTGACGGTGGTTATCATCAAAGTTTGATTGATATTCAACCTGAGAGGGTTGTCGCTTCATTAGAAAAACTGCTACAGGCGGAGAACCAGCATTAATGCGCGTTTTACTGGTAAAAACGTCTTCGATGGGGGATGTGTTGCATACTCTGCCGGCACTGACAGATGCCAAACAGCATTTTCCTGATATTCAATTTGATTGGGTGGTAGAAGAGGGATTTGCTCAAATTCCGGCTTGGCACAGCGCTGTCGAAAATGTTATTCCTGTCGCTATTCGCCGCTGGCGGAAAAATTGGTTCAGAAAAGATATTCGTGCAGAGCGGGCACAGTTCCGACAACAACTGCAACAGCACCAATATAATGCCATTATTGATGCCCAAGGCCTGTTAAAAAGCGCTTTTTTAGTGACTCGCCTGGCTCATGGCCCAAAACATGGTTACGACAAAAAAAGTATCCGCGAGCCCCTCGCCAGCTTTTTTTACGATCATCGTCACGCCATTAGCAAGCAACAACATGCAGTTGAACGTATTCGTGCCTTGTTTGCTGACAGTTTGGGCTATAAAAAACCATCAGAACAAGGTGATTATGCCATCGCCCGCCATTTTCTGAACCAACCGACGGAAAAACAAAGTAATTATCTGGTTTTCCTGCATGCAACAACCCGCGACGAAAAACACTGGCCTGAAAATCATTGGCGGCAACTTATCGCAGAAATCGAACCAA
This sequence comes from Xenorhabdus littoralis, assembly GCF_033949345.1. NCBI lineage: Bacteria > Pseudomonadati > Pseudomonadota > Gammaproteobacteria > Enterobacterales > Morganellaceae > Xenorhabdus > Xenorhabdus littoralis. Next base: position 23,541 of record NZ_VCDP01000022.1, on the reverse strand, counting down.
CCGGAATGCGTATCAAGCTGCCTTGGGGTGCGGAACATGAGCATCAACGGGCATTAAGGCTGGCAGAAGGGTTTACTCATGTTGATGTACTGCCAAAACTGACACTTGCTGAAGTCGCTCAAGTGCTTGCTGGCGCAAAAGCAGTGGTGTCTGTTGATACGGGACTCAGTCATCTTACCGCAGCACTTGATCGACCCAATATCACGCTATTTGGCCCGACAGATCCGGGATTGATTGGCGGGTATGGCAAAGAGCAGCACTCCCTGAAATCGGTGGATAATACGATGCAAAGTATTATGCCATCGGAAGTTAGGCTGCTCTTGCAAGATATGTTAAAAAAGCACCTTTCCTAGTGGTAATGTTTCACACCAACGATTTTTATATTCAAAAGTAGGATTACCCAAGGAGTAACGCATAGTTTTGTCTCCCTGCTGACACAGTGCTTTTGCTTCTTGGATATTTACCCACATCAAGACACTGCCAACACTCAGGTGAGCATACTCAGGATCATAGCCACCATTAATGGCGTCAAAGGAAATCCATTTAGGACTATCCGCCCGCATGACAAAATCGTACGCACATGGAATGCCATTAATAAGCAAAACATAGCCAAATATATGCTCACGAAGCTCTGTATATATTTCGAGCAGAGACTGCCTTTGCTCAGGTGAATGACTGCAGTTCCAACGTTTTTGATATAAATCGATATAAATACTGACTAATTCTTCTGCACTGAATTCACTCGAAGATCGGATTTCGCCTCCTGCTCGCTTGAATCGGTTTATCTCATTGCTGCGGTTACGGCGAGTTTTGTAGGAAAAATTGTCTTTTATCAGGCAAACTTGACGCTTACTGAAAAGAGGCTTATAAGTGGCATTGATAAAATTATTTTCATGAATAGGTGACAATCTTTTTGATTTCACAGGCAAAATAAATCTCTCGCCTGCTAAGATCGGAAAGATAATTTCATCACTGGGTAAGGGATATTTGTCTTGTATTTTCTCTACTACTTTCTGGTTGTTAACGCAAAAAAAGGCCCCTTCGAGCAAAGTTCCTCTTCTTTTTATATAAAAAGAGAAGCTGCTTCCTTCAGTATGTTTATCCAAAAAAGAAATAATATTAGGATGTGTCAATACACATCCTCCTAAAAGAGCGTGTACTTCTGTATACTGTTCGAGATTACATTCTTTCCATCCTGAAAAAAACGATTTTAATTTCGTCACAATCAATCCCATAAAATCAATTTACCTTAATATTTAAATATACTTAACCTTCAAAATTGACAATAACAAGTCTAGCTTACAAAAATATTTTTATAAAAACATTTCATACAATCCAATCCTGATAATAACCATAAAAAAGCAAAGTGAATATAGATTATTTTACAGAAATATATTCTATTTTTTCAAATGAATCTATTGTGCTATGCATTGATAAATTATAAATCATAATTCCATTTTGTTTAGCCAATTCTTCAGATAAATCAAAACACGGAATTATTATATTATCCAAATTTTCATTTAATTCTGTACTGATAGAGTCATCTGAACTTTCATAAAATCTTGGTTTATCGAAGTTATTCATATCCAACCCAGCAAAATATATTTCTTTATAATTTAAAAAGAATGCCATTTGTAAAGCAACATATGCTACTGTACAGCCATCATAAAAACCTTTATTTAAATCAAAAGAAAAAGCCACATTTCTTTTTATAGTCAAATTAATATTATTTATTTCAAACAAATTTTTTTTTCTTTCATAAACGGGTTGTTCAACATCATCAATAATTATGATCTTACATTTAATTTCAATAGAGCAATCTTTTCTTAATATTTCATTTAGGCAATCCATAGTTGTAATTAACGTTAATCGTTTGTTTTTTAAAACATCAAGAATAATTTCAAATCTATTTAAGATGAATGTCCTATCAATGATTACTTGATATTTAAAGTCTACAGATGGTGATAATCTATATGCACCATTGACTCCCAATAAATCAAATTTTTTACTATCAAAAAAATCAATATTTACATCCTTAACTGATGGACCAGAAGCAATTATGATCAATGGATTTCCTGAATAAAATTCAAAATCAGAAATTGCAATCTGCCGTTTTCCAAAGAAGACAAATTCTATCTTTCCATTTTCATTTCTGGATATTTTTATATGTGGCCAGAAATTCATGTTATGCTTCATCTTCTTATTACATACATTCCTATATATTGTTTTAGTTATTTTATATTTTAAATTATTTATAAATCTTGAAAGAAATTTATTTACTAAAAACATAAGATAGCTCACTAAAAAATGGATCATTTTTATTTTAAAATTCTATAGTTTATTTTGATTACAAATTCAACCCATAATACTCCGCCAATGTCATCCCTTGAACCATAGGCTTCAAAAATTCAAACAATCCCTCTAGATCTTGATAAAGTTGCTCAATCTGTTCTTCATTCTGGAAAGTCGGACTTCCGCCAGGCATAAACTCAGATGAATGCAACATGAACTCAACATAGTCACTACCACTCGCTAAAGTTTGTTGGACAACGGTTTTCATCTGATCCAAATTGCCGCCTCTCGGACGTAGCCAATTAACTGATGGAGAACGCTGTTTTCCTCTTAAGCGATCATAGTTTTGCTTAATGAAGTTCATAACCGCAGAGTGTTTATACTGAATACTCATCGGTACTTGCAATAACGAAGAGTCGCCTTCTTTGGAAATATCCTGCAAATCCATAAAATAGGCATGAACAGGAAAGCGGCTATAGTCTGTTCCGCCATTTCCGTCAGGATTGCCTTTGGTAAAACGCCAATTCACTTTTGGAGTAACTGAACAATCCACCTGATAACCATACTCAACCAGTAATTGCGCATAGTATTCATTAAATGCCCAACGTCCAGCACGATGACTTAACATCTTCATCTGGAGTTTATCTTCCAAAAGATTAGTCATAAAATCAACTTTTGCTTTAATCTGCTCTTTTGGATATTCAATCAGATATGGTTTATAACGCATATCATCATCAGTGAGGGGAACAATAGGCAGGCTGTTCCATGCATGCAAATGCATACCTATTTCCCCTGTGTTTCTGGCAATGACATCTTTGGCAAATTCGATATAACTATCATCCATCGCCATTTCATAATTTGTTAACCAGACAGGTTTGAAGCCAAAACGCTCACAGAGATTCTGAAACCGTGGTAGATAATGCGTATTCTTCGTCGAGATATGATCACTGTTTTGCCACAGATCATCACCTTCAGTGTCAATCGTGATAATAAAAGCAGGTAATGACATCAATATTCACCAAATTATGATAATAATAGCCTTAATGGTACGCATAGCAAACACATTGCGCAATTAGAGAATCCTAACAATATAATTGGATGTAAACTATATCCTGCAAGTCTGTTTTATGATCCATTCAACGATGTCGCGCTATGATTTTTACATTAGGATCGCCATATAATATTGATATTCTAAAGAACTCAACACATGACCAAAAAAAACAATGAAATCAAACGTATTCTGGTGATAAAACTACAACATCATGGCGATATGCTGCTGGTAACACCCGTCATTAGCACTCTCAGTCACCACTATCCAGATGCAAAAATTGATGTTCTCCTCTATAAGGAGACTTCACCTATGCTGCAAAATTTAACAGAAATTTCCACTATTTTTTCGATTGACCGTAAATGGAAGCAACTAGGTTCAAGGGAAAAATTATTGCATGAATGGAATTTGTTAAAAGTATTACGGCAGCAACACTATGATTTAGTTATTAATCTTGCGGATCAATGGCGAAGTGCCTTTATTACTCGTTTTACTGGTGCCTCCACTCGCTTGGCATTTGATTATCCTAAAAGACAAAATTGGAAATGGCGTTTTTTTCATACTGAAGTTATACCTACAGATGATCATGAATTCTTACATACAGTGGAGCAAAATCTGTCTATCCTGAAACCATTGCAATTCATGTCATGTATTACAAAAGTAACAATGAGTTATAGTGATAACGACTTACAATGGATAAAGAAAACGCTAACTAAAAACAATTTTTCAGAACAATACATCGTTATTCAACCTACATCTCGATGGTTTTTCAAATGCTGGGATGAAAAGAATATGGCAGAAGTGATAACTTCACTACAAAAAGATGGGCATAGCATTATCATGACCTCTGGGCCAGATAAAAGGGAGTTAGAGATGGTAGAAACCATCTTGTCACACTGCCCCGAGGGTAAAAGGAACATTCTTTCTCTCGCAGGGGAATTAACATTACCCAAACTTGCCGCATTGATTGATCATGCCAAGCTATTTATTGGTGTAGACTCAGTGCCCATGCATATGGCTGCAGCTCTCAAAACTCCCTGCATCGCATTATTCGGTCCATCTAAACTAACGTTTTGGAAACCTTGGCAATCTGTCGGAAAAGTGATTTGGGCGGGTGATTATGGCAATATTCCCCATCCAGATGATATAAAAACGCATACAAATGAACGTTATTTAGACCTGATACCAGTAAACGCAGTCATTTCAGCAGCAAGGAAATACATTTCATGAGGCCATTACGTTTAGCTATTGTCCGTCAAAAGTATCGCCCGGATGGAGGTGCTGAACGCTTTATTTCACGGGCTTTAGAAGCTCTCGAGCATCAACAGCTTGAACTTAATGTCATTACTCGTTCTTGGCAGGGTGAAAATAATCCTAATTGGCGTATTCATTTATGTGATCCCTTTAAATACGGCAGAATCAGTCGTGAGAGTGGCTTCGCCAAATCAGCCCGTAGATTATGGCAAAAAGAACAATTTGATTTAGTTCAAAGCCATGAACGCATTGCCGGCTGTGATATTTATCGGGCAGGTGATGGTGTCCATCAAAACTGGCTACAGCAACGCGCACGTATTTTGCCAAAATGGAAAGCAAAATGGCTGTTAAATGATAGATATCACCGTTACGTAATGAATGCTGAGGCAGAAATGTATGCAGATCCTGCATTAAAAAAAGTGATCTGTAATGCCGAAATGGTGAAAAGGGAAATTATCGACGAATTCGGGGTAGCTGAAGATAAAATCGCCGTTATCTATAATTCTATTGATAGCACAAAGTTTTTTCCTGCTGATGAGCAATACCGACAACAACTTAGGCAACAATACCAGATCCCCCTGACTGCCAAGTGCCTGATTTATGTTGGCTCTGGCTTTGAACGAAAAGGGTTGTCTGCGGCTATTCAGGCCATAGCAAAAACAGATAGCTACCTTTTAGTTATCGGCAAAGACAAAGAGCAAAAAAAATACCAACAGCTTGCAAATACTTTAGGATGTCATCATCGCATCCGATTCATGGGGTTACAAAAAGAAACACTGCCCTTTTATCAATTGTCTGATGCATTGCTGCTGCCAACACTTTATGACCCATTTCCTAATGTGATTCTCGAAGCTATGGCATGTGGTTTACCTGTTATCACAAGCACTTCATGCGGAGGAGCTGAATTCATCACCGAAGGAAAAAACGGTTTCGTTTGTGATGCGCTCGATATTAATAAATTAAAGGATGCTGTGCATGATATCCCTGATAATATATTTGGAACAGAGATGTCGATTGCAGCCAGAAACCAAATAATGGCAGTCACTCCAGAAAATTTATCTCAACAATTAATTGAGCTTTATCAACGAGTTTTAGCATAGTGAAAGAACACATTCTTTTTATTATTGATGGATTGCCTGGAGGGGGAGCTGAAAATGTTACTCTTCGTCTTGCAACGAGTTTGAATAACGCAAACTATCAAATTTCATTACTTTCACTCAATACTCAGCTGGATTACACCATACCTGAAGGCATTAATTACGTCGTCAGTGCAGATTGCTATAAAGGGCCGCTCAGAAAACTCAATGAGATAAACCGTAGAGCTAAAGCCATGGACAAAGTTTTATTGAAGCTTTTCCAACAAAAAGGCAAACCTGCGCTGGTCATTTCTAATCTGCATAAAACTGATCGTATTGTCGTTAAAGCGAAAATACTGAAAAATTGTAATGTATGGCATTGTATCCACGGTATTTTTTCTCAATCATACTTGGGTAATAAAAGTGGCCTTTCCTATTGGATAAAAAAAGAAAAGATAAAAAAAGTTTATAAGGATAGAAAGCTCATCTGTGTCTCCGACGCAGTGGGCAACGATCTGCTGAAAAATATTGCGATACAGCCCAAACAGATAAAAACTATCTACAATCCCTTTGATTTTGAGCAGATAAGAGCAAAAGCATCAGAAAAGAACCCTTATCATGGGCTGAATTACATTCTGCATGTTGGGCGTTTTCATCAAGTTAAACGCCAAGATAGGTTAATAAATGCCTTTGCTAAGGCAAATATCCCATGCAAACTGCTTATCGTGGGGCAAGGTTCCAAAGAAATGGAAGACTGCCTTAAAGCCAAAATCCACGAGCATGGTTTAGGTGATAAAGTCATTCTGGCGGGTTTTCACTCCAATCCACATCCTATTATCAATGAAGCAAAAGCAGTTGTTATCAGTTCAGACAGTGAAGGATTACCGACTGTCTTAATTGAAGCATTAATTTGTCATACCCCTATCGTCAGTACTGATTGCCCCGGCGGTGTCAGAGAGATAATGACAGGTGAATTGAAAAACTATCTGTCAGCACTCAATGAAGATTCTTTGGCAGAAAAAATGCAACTTGTTTATGAGTCTCCGCCACAAATCACAGATAAGATGTATGACAAATTTGAGGCACACTATATACAGAAACAATATCTTGAATTAATAGGAGAATAGACGGGCAATATTTGGATGTGAATAAACGAGGCCGCATTTTACACACTTTCTTCAAGCCAATGTGGTACTATAGCCGCAGTCTATGTCAGTGAATTTGATAGAATGTTGCTTCGCTTATATCAGGTACTTCTCTACCTTATCCAACCCGTTATCTGGCTTCGCCTGTTACTGCGCAGCCGTAAATCACCTGCGTATCGCAAACGCTGGGGGGAACGCTATGGCTTCTGCGCCAAAAAAGTTATCCCCGGTGGGATTTTACTTCACTCCGTTTCTGTCGGAGAGACACTGGCTGCTATTCCATTAGTAAGGATCTTACGACACCATTACCCTGCTTTGCCCATTACTATAACTACCATGACGCCGACTGGCTCTGAAAGAGTCCTGTCAGCACTGGGCTCAGATGTTAACCACGTCTATCTTCCCTACGATCTGCCGGGTTCCATGAGCCGGTTTCTTGATCACGTCAATCCGAAGTTAGTGATCATTATGGAAACCGAACTATGGCCAAATCTGATCATTCAGTTGCGTCAGCGAGAAATCCCGCTGGTTATCGCCAATGCGAGGTTATCTGCCCGCTCTGCGGCAGGATATCAGAAGATTAGCAGCTTTATTAAGACTATCTTAAATAAGATCACCCTGATTGCGGCACAAAATCAGGAAGACGGTGAACGTTTTATCGAATTGGGATTAAGACGCTCCCAACTCTCCGTAACAGGTAGTCTTAAATTCGATATTTCCGTTACACCGGAATTGGCAGCCAAGGCAGTCACTTTACGCCGCCAGTGGGCCCCTCACCGCCCGGTATGGATCGCAACCAGTACCCATGATGGTGAAGAAACCATTCTTCTGGACGCACATTGCAAACTACTTAAACAATTTCCCGAACTCTTGTTAATTCTCGTGCCCCGTCATCCTGAACGTTTCGGCAAAGCCGCAGAGCTGACACAAAAAGCAGGTCTGAATTCAATATTGCGAAGTGCGGGGACTATTCCAGACGCCAATGTGCAAGTGGTTATTGGTGATACCATGGGCGAATTGATGCTCCTGTACGGTATCGCTGATCTGGCTTTTGTCGGGGGTAGTCTGATAGAACGTGGCGGACACAATCCATTGGAAGCCGCAGCCCATGCGATTCCCGTTATTATGGGCCCGCACACATTCAATTTTAAGGATATCTGTGCCAAGCTGGATAAAGCAAATGGGCTGATCACTGTCACGGATAGCCAATCATTAAGTTCAGCCATCAGCAGCCTGCTGACAGATGAGGACTACCGCCGTTATTACGGCCATCATGCCGCTGAAGTCCTGCATGAAAACCAAGGGGCACTTCTGCGCTTGCTAAAATTACTGGAGCCTTATCTCCCGCCACGGAGCCATTAATGCGTGTGAGAAAACACCTGTCCGTTGTGATAATTGCCAAAAATTCGGCGGATTTGATCGCAGATTGTCTGGCTTCCGTAAGCTGGGCAGATGAAATCATCGTTTTGGATTCAGGAAGTACAGATGCAACTTGCCGGATAGCCAATGAGATGGGTGCAAAAGTCTACACGAATACACAATGGGCCGGATTCGGTCGTCAGCGGCAGCTCGCACAATCCTATGCCAGTGGCGATTACATTTTCATGATTGATACTGATGAACGCGTCACCCCTGAACTAAAAACATCTATTGAAGCAGTATTGGGCAATCCCGACGATAATAAAGTCTATAGCTGCGCTCGCCTCAATCTGTTTATGGGGCGATTCATGAAACACAGCGGTTGGTATCCGGATAAAGTTATTCGTCTCTATTGTCGTGAACGTTACCAATACAACGATAATCAGGTCCATGAATCCCTTGATACTCGCGGCGCTTCCATCGTGACACTAAAGGGCGATTTACGTCACTTAACCTGCCGCAACCTGATGGAGTTCCAGCAAAAACAATTAAATTATGCGAAAGATTGGGCAAAACATCGTCATGAACAAGGCAAAAAAGCCCGTTACTTTTCTATTCTCAGCCATATGTTAGGCGCGTTTTTCAAAACCTGGCTGTTAAGAGCGGGTTTTCTTGATGGTAAACAAGGGTTAATCTTAGCCATTGTCAATGCCCAATACACATTCAATAAATATGCTGCGCTTTGGGAACTAACTCAAAAAAAGAGTAAAAAACGATGAAAAGAAAAGCGATTTATCCCGGCACTTTTGACCCAATAACTTATGGTCACCTTGATATCGTTACTCGTGCTGCAAACATGTTTGACCATGTTGTACTGGCTATCGCAAATAGTGAAAGAAAGAAACCCATGTTCAGTTTGGAAGAGCGTGTCACATTAGCAAAAGAAGTGACCGCTCATCTGGATAATATCGATATAGTTGGCTTCAGTGAATTAATGGTTAATTTTGCCAAAAAACAGCAGGCTACCATCTTAATTCGTGGCGTACGTTCTGTTTCCGATTTTGAATATGAATGGCAACTTGCCAATATGAACCGACATTTTATGCCTGAACTGGAAAGTGTCTTTTTATTACCTTCTCAGGATCTGTCTTTTGTTTCCTCATCCTTGATCAAGGATGTTGCTCTCCATGATGGTGATGTTTCATCATTCCTGCCAGAGTCAGTTGCACGGGCGATGCGACAGAAATTAGGCAGGTAATGTTAGTATATTGTCTACAGAGACAGCTATTTCCGCCCCAGATAAGCTTAATGCTGACAGTTACGGCAGAAAAAAGTACTGCGTTGCCCCAGCTTCACACTTTCTATTGCCTCACCACATACTGAGCAAAGTTCGCCTTTCTTGCCGTAGACAAACAATTCTTGGGCAAAATATCCCGGTTTGCCGTCTGATTGCAGAAAGTCTTTCAGCGTCGTACCACCTTGCTCAATAGAGCGCCGCAATATCTGCTTGATAGTATCGGACAGTAAGTGAGCCTCTTGCTCTGTCAGTGAATGCACAGGGCGTTCTGGCAAGATATGCGCAACAAACAATGCTTCGTTGGCATAGATATTCCCAACCCCAACAACAACTTTATTATCCATCAACCAAGATTTAATGGCGGTTTTTTTATTGCGGGAAAGGGTATAAATATATTCGCCATCAAACAAATCAGAAAGTGGTTCAGGGCCTAAATGAGCCAGTACAGAGCATTCATTCAGATTGTCGCTCCATAGCCATGATCCAAAGCGCCGGGGATCGGTATAACGGAGAATTTTACCATCAGCCATAACCAAATCGACGTGATCATGTTTTTCCGGAGGAAGCTCATCCAACAAGATGCGTAAACTACCGGACATTCCCAGATGAATAATTATCCATCCTTCAGGCAGTTCAAGAAGTAAATACTTTGCCCGTCGCTGAACACTGAGAACCGGCCTCTCCGAAAGTTTCATGATTTGCTCGGAAACAGGCCAGCGCAAACGAGAATTTCTGACTTCGGCATATTGGATCACATTACCAACCAAATGAGGTTCAATTCCCCGGCGGCTGGTTTCTACCTCTGGTAACTCCGGCATACCGACTCCTTAAATAAGTTATCTACACATTGTATCTAAGCAGATAACAATACCGTTTTCATGTATTATTTGCAGCCAAATTCGGTTGGGATTTCCATTAATCCTGCTCTGAGTTTCAAAGAAATGAGCAAACCTATCCTAAATGGATTACTGCTATTCAGCTTCACTTTTCCCATTGTGCTCTATCAAGAAAGTAAATAACGAATAGCTTGGGCTGGTTTTAAAAATCTTTATACTTAGTTAAGACAATTTTTCCTTTATCACGCCCGTAATCAATTTTGCACGTTGATCCCAGTTAAAACGCTCCGCAACTAATCGCAGTGAGTGATCAACCTTCACCATCATTTCATCGGGGTTATGAATCAACCATCGGATCTGTTCCGCAAAACTCTCAGCATCTTCACTATCAGCAAAATTCACCGCGTTTTCATCAACCGCATCACGAATGGAAGGAAAGTCAGAAATAACCACCGGCTTGCCCATGGCCATATATTCAAAAAGCTTGAGAGGAGAGGTATAACGACTGCCGATACTGGTTTTCGTCAATGGCAGAACACAGATATCATTATCAGCAATAACCCGAAAACGATTTTTCGGTTGAACAAAGCCAAGGAAGTTTACTTTATTACTTACGCCAATCTGTTCAGCTACGTGCCGCAATCGTTCAATTTGTTCAGACGTCCCTCCAGCAATATTCAACACAGCGTTATCAAGATAAGTCATGGCTTTCATGACAGTAGGGACACCTTTCCAGCGATGCAGGCTCCCCAAATAAAGTATCTGGATTGGAGATTCATGTTTGGATTCTCTGTCGGAAAGTGCCTGTTTCGTAGATTCAACTGCCAGCATATCAACACCATCAGGAGCCACCACGATCGGTGTTTTGACACCATATTCTTTACAGATATCGTCCCGTAACAGCGAGGTCAGGGCAAAAACAACCTTAGAGGAATCATAAACCTGCTGTTCAATTTTCCTCAACTTCTGATATTTGTTCTGGTTTTTGCGTTTTAGTAAATCATGGGATTCTTTAAATGATTGAGCAAACACTTCGTGGCTTTCAAAAAAATGAGGAATATCAGGATGCTTACACAACAAGTAATTCGCCATTTTAATATTACGGGTAAAAATGGCATCAACCTGATGTTCTTTAAGCCAACGAGAAACCTGCAAATAAAACAGTTTCTGAGTATTCAGTGGGAAGTACCATTTTCTACGGATATTGTGTAGGGCAATTAATTCCACAGAAGCTGGCAATGAACGGCCAATAATTTCTTCAACCTGACTTTGGCCCTGCGGCGTGATCAGGCAGACACTATGTCCCTGACGGGCAAAAGCATCTACATTCTGCAAAATTTGCAGTGATGCAACCCGATAATCTGGTACAGGATAAGGATCTATATACGCAATTTTCATTATTTTTTTATCGCGCTCAATAAACGGTCCGCAGAATGTTTCCAGGTATACATCGTTTCAATCCTCTGACGAGCATATTTGCCCATGCCTTTTCCTCTGTCCGGCAGAGACAAAAGGTGATTGACAGCATCAGCGATAGCTGCAGCATCACCCGGAGGTGTCAGAATACCCGCATGGTTCTCATTACCCACTACTTCGGGTATTCCCCCAATATAACTGGCAATGACAGGACGTTCACACGCCATTGCCTCAGCAATAGTAATGCCAAAAGCCTCATCACCAATGCTAGGGAAAATACCAACGTCACCCGCAGCGTAAAATTCAGGTAATTGATCATGACCAACTGGCGGATGAAATATGACAGACTGTTCCAACTTCAATGCGATGGCGCGGTTTTCAAGCGATGTTAAGTCTTCACCCGCACCGATAATTAATAATTTTACATCCCTGTCCCGCAGCAAACTCATGGCATCAATAGCCACTTTCATGCCTTTCCAACCTACCAATCTGCCAGCAAACGTCAGCAGAAATGTTTCTTCATTAATACCTAAGCGAGCTCGGAGATCAGAATCGGCTGGTTTGAATTTATTGATATCCACACCATTATAGATGACGCTAGGAAATTGCTTAAAATGGTGCTGGATCTGCCAGGCATTAAAATGGCTACAGGCAACCCAAGCGGATATTTTCTTACCTAATACCCGATCCCCTTTGAAAAAACTGGTTCCACCACTCATATAGCAAAACTTTGTCCGGGATGTTTCAGGCATCATTCTGGGCCAAAAAAAATCAAAAGGCTTCGTTAAAATCACCCAATCAAAGTCTTCGGCAATAACCGTTTCGCGGGCATGGCGGGCAAAAGAGTAACGTTCAACAATACGTTGAAAACGACGTCCGATATTCAGTACGCGCTCTCTAGGCACAAACGGAAAAGTATGAACATGGATATGTCGTTCATCCAGTTCGGGTCTGACATCTCCTGTTCCACCGAAAATATGGATTTCATGCCCCGCATCTGTCAATGCCTTAGCCAGCTCCCAAACAGCGGTTTGAATACCCCCGTAAGACATGGTAACGGTAACATCGATAAATCCTATTTTCATTTTATTCATTGCCTTTTCATTCATTTTCCAGCAAGCCCTGAACGGAATTCCAGACTTGATCTACCGATATTTCTGACATGGTATCTTGGCGAGTTGCTTGTTTATAGTCTGTTGGATGCTCAATTACCGCCAATTTAGGGTGCTGCTGAGGAGCAAGAAAACGGCCAGGGTGAAAACTGTGATATAACGCAACCATCGGTATCCCCAGAGCTCCGGCCAAATGCGTCGTCCCGGTATCGACTCCGACATATAAATTCAGTTGGCTGATGACGGCCGCATTCTGTCGCATCGTAGTCCGGCCTGCCAAAGATGTACATCTGTCTGTTCCCAGCTTTTCTGCCAGCATTTGCGCACTTTCTTCGCCATCTTTACTACCCAATAGCAAAATATGCGCCTGTGGGTAATTACGATAAATACGTTGAGCTAACTCGCAAAAATGTTCCACCGGCCAATCACGATAGGCTTTCGCCGGGAAACTCTGTAACTGGAATCCAATTATCAAACGCTGTTCTAGCCCCTGCTGACGCAGAAAATCCCGGGCATATTCTTCTTCATTCTGGCTTACGCAATACTGCAAACGCCAATCATGCACTTCAACCCCAAGCACATTAATCAATAATGCTCTTTCCTGCTGCGCTTGCATAAGTTCCGGAGGTTTAGCCACAGCATACTCATTTGCTTTTTTGGCAGAAATATCCGAAAAATAAGCAGTCAAATTTGCTTTACGTTTAGCGTAGTGTAACAGGGGGTTATCATGACCATACACCAATGCCAAGTCATAATGCCGACGCGAGAACCAACCGCACCATTTAGCTTTTCCTTTTGAAAAAACTTTCAACTTATTAATGGAATCGATATTTTCAAGAATTTCTTTTGTTCTTTTATGCACTAATATATCAATATTTGCTTCTGGCCATTTTGCTTTCAATGCACGAATGACAGGCGTTATCAGCAGAGTATCACCAAAACGGGCTATATTTATGATTAAAATATTTTGGGGTTGCATAATAATGAATATTAACGTATCAGTCCTGTAATGGGTCTTTTAACACTATACAGTAAAGCTATTCAATGTTCTATCAACCATATAGATGGTTTTCATACCTAATAAAAATATAATCCATTGTATTTAAACAAATTATATAAAAATCCAACAATCATTTATGTGAGAATGGGTTAACTCAATATAAACAAAATATCACCGTTTATTTTCTATGCTTTGATAAAAAATAGACTCCATTTTATCTAACATATTATTCATACCAAATAAATAAGTAGCTCGTTTTAATGAGGCATTTCCCATTTGTAAACGCAACTCAGCGTCATTCATTAACAGATCCAGTTTTTCTGTTAATTGTTCAACATTTTTGGGATCGATAATATATCCCGTATCACCATCAATCACAGCCTCTGTAATTGCTCCCACAGAGGTAGATACCACAGGCAATCCACATGCCATTGCCTGCATGATACCTTGCGGTACACCTTCATTGCCAAATGAAGGCAAAGCAAAGATATCCATCGCATTCAAGCAGTCAGGAACATCCTGACGGTTGCCAAGGAAAATAACGCTTTCTGTCAGCCCTTCCTGCTGAACTCTCGGCTCCAGATTTTTTCTCTGGGGGCCATCGCCCACAAACAGCAACTGCCAATCAGGATAACGCTGATGAAGAATTTGCAAACTATCAAGCAAGTAACGATGGCCTTTCCAAGTTCTCATCGTCGCAACAATACCCAGTGTTGGTTTATCTTTGATACCAATGCGCTGGCGACTTTGCTGTTTATTTTCTGGATGGAAACGCGTCAGATCGATACCTGTCGGCACCGAAGTCATATGAGGAAGTGGGTAAGCATTATGTGTATGCAGATATTGACGCAATTTCTCCCCGGTTGTCACAATATGCTGACAGGAATTCAAATACAGCCAACGAGTTGCTATAGATTTTGAAACATGTGTCGAGACATGACGGGTTCTGACTACGGCAGGCATGCCTTTTAATGTGGCACAAGCCGCAGCCACCAACCAAGAATCGGTAGAACTATGGGTATTGATAACGTCAAATTGACGGCCTTCTGCCTTTAACCAACGGCGCATTGCCCGCAGGCAGGGAAGGCGTTTTTTTTCAATCGGAAGTGCGACAACAGGAACACCATAGTGATGAGCTTCGCGGTAAAGGGTTGAAGTCGGGCAACATACGATAACAACATGGTGGCCACGTTGTATCATGCCCTGAGATTCAGTCAGGATACGGATCTCCTGCCCTCCCCAGCCACATGATGATTCTGTGTGTAAGATATTCAAGGTCTTTCTAGTCATTTTCAGAGTCACGCCTGACGTCAATGATAAAAAAAGCGTTAGTATAGCTGAACACTGTACCGCGTCTACGTTATTGAAACGTGATTTACGGGTATAAAAAAACCCAGCGGTACGCGCTGGGTTTTTTCTAATCCGCTAAAATTATTTAATTTTAGCTTCTTTGTACATTACATGCTGACGAACAACTGGATCGAATTTTTTCATTTCCAGTTTTTCAGGCATAGTACGCTTGTTCTTCGTAGTGGTATAGAAGTGACCAGTACCAGCAGAAGAAACTAGCTTGATTTTATCGCGAATACCTTTAGCCATTTTTCAGCTCCTTAGAACTTCTCACCACGGGCACGCAGTTCAGCAAGAACTGTATCGATACCCTTTTTGTCAATCACACGCATACCTTTAGCAGATACACGCAGAGTTACAAAGCGTTTCTCAGACTCAACCCAGAAACGATGAGAGTGCAGGTTAGGCAGAAAACGACGCTTAGTCGCATTTAATGCGTGGGAGCGGTTGTTACCACTCACCGGGCGCTTGCCGGTAACTTGGCAGACTCGGGACATGTCTATATCTCCAAAAATCAAATCAGCTCGAGCTTTTTATTGGGTGTGGCCGCCTCGTCAGGCTTAGGAGCCCATCTCAGCACATTTTCGTTACTGAAAAGACCGTCACTGAAAAGACTCACATTTTCTCAGTAAAAAAACTTACTGAGATAGGCTCTTCTCGCCAAACCCAAGATCCTCAAAGGTGGCGTAGTATACGCCCTCATTCGCCGATGCTCAAGTCCCGAACAACTAAGATCTGACAGGATCGCGAAAAAATCGTATTAAATCCAACCCCTTTCTACAAATGAAACGCAATATTGCTTACCAATGACTATATGATCCAAAACCTTAACCCCAATCAAGTCACAAGCCTCAATAATTTTTTCTGTCACCAATTTATCAGCAAGACTGGGTTCTGGGTTACCGGAAGGGTGATTATGGGCAAGAATAATTGACGCTGCATTAACTTTCACCGCCTGTTTCACAATTTCACGCGGATGAACTTCAACTTTATTTATCGTCCCTTTAAACATCTCATCATGGCAGATGACCTTATTCTGATTCGTCAAAAACAGTACTACAAATACTTCCCTGTCCTGCCAGGACAACAAATCCTGCAAATAACTCTGAGTCATCGTAGGGCTGCTCATGATATCTTCATGGATAAACTGACTGGAGAAAAAACGTTTCGCCAGTTCAGATACTGCCTGCAATTGAACATATTTACACAGCCCCATGCCCTTATGTGAGCAAAAATCGGCATAATCAGCAGAGAGCAGATGATAAAGGGAGCCAAAAGATTTCAACAAATGATCTGCCATTTGTACGACAGGAACGCCCCGGGTTCCCGTTCGCAAAAAGATAGCCAATAATTCAGCATCCGTCAGGGAAACTGCGCCATACGCCAGCAATTTCTCTCGGGGAGCAAGATTTGTATGTAATTCATCGCTTCTTTCCATTGTCGTGATATCCATAACACACTCCCCCAATATCCTTTTCCCTATAACGCATCCAACGTTCATGAACCATGACAATGGATCTCATCAATCCGATATTCGCCCGCTCAATATCCCATGATGAAAAAATCATCGCCAGTTTCATTTTCATCGCTTGCGCAGCGCTTCGCAAACTTGTCATTTTTAGCTGTCTGGACAGGGAGGGTTCTCAACACAATATTTTCTTATGGTAGAATCTTAGGGAATTGCAACTTACATCTGGACAATCAAAATGGCAGGATTTTCTGGTAATCAATGTTCTGGTAATCATCTTTCTGGTAAACAAATCGTCCTCGGTATCAGCGGAGGTATCGCCGCTTACAAAACGGCTGAGCTGGTACGCCGTTTACGTGATCACGGTGCTCTGGTACGCGTTGTGATGACACCCGCAGCAGAAGCTTTTATCACTCCACTCACGTTACAGGCTGTATCAGGCCACCCGGTTTCTGATGATCTTCTGGATCCTGCGGCCGAAGCCGCCATGGGGCATATTGAACTGGCAAAGTGGGCAGATTTAATTATTCTCGCTCCCGCTACAGCAGATTTGCTGGCCCGCCTGACCGCAGGTATGGCGAATGATTTGGTGACCACCATTTGCCTGGCTTCAGCAGCTCCTATTGCTGTTGCTCCGGCAATGAACCAACAAATGTACCGGGCGCAGGCAACCCAACATAACCTGAACGTTCTTAAAGAGCGTAATGTGATGATTTGGGGTCCGGATGAAGGCAGTCAGGCATGTGGTGATATCGGGCCGGGAAGGATGCTGGAACCCATGGCAATTGTCGGGCTGGCAACGCAACATTTCAGCACCAAACAAGACTTTTCCGGTCTACGCATTACTATCACTGCCGGACCAACCCGTGAAGCCTTAGATCCCGTCCGTTTTATCAGCAATCACAGCTCCGGCAAAATGGGATTTTCCATCGCACAGGCGGCAGCCGAACGCGGGGCAGAAGTCACATTGATTACCGGCCCTGTAAATCTTCCGACACCACAAGGCGTAAAACGCATTGATGTGATCAGCGCACTGGAAATGCATGAACAAGTTCAGGCGATGGTAACCTCACAGAGTATCTTTATCGGTTGTGCCGCCGTATCTGATTACCGTTCCAAGCAAATTTCGTCTGAGAAAATTAAAAAGCAGGGTGATGAAATCACGTTTACCCTGGTGAAAAATCCTGACATTGTAGCGAGCGTTTCTGCCCTGAAAAAAAATCGTCCATTCGTCGTTGGATTTGCAGCCGAAACCCAGAATGTGGAAGAATACGCGCGCGGAAAACTCAAGCAGAAAAATCTAGACTTGATTTGCGCGAATGATGTATCTCTGGCCGGACACGGTTTCAACAGTGATACCAACGCATTACATCTATTCTGGCATGATGGTAGTGTTCATTTACCCCACAGTGGTAAATTACAACTCAGCCACCACTTATTAGACGAGATACTCAAACGCTATGATGAAAAAAATCGACGTTAAAATCCTTGATCCCCGCATCGGGCAAGAATTTCCTTTACCAACTTATGCTACACCCGGCTCTGCGGGTTTAGATTTACGCGCTTGTCTGGATAATGCAGTGGAACTGGCTCCCGGCCAGACAGAACTTCTGCCAACCGGAATCGCTATCCATATCGCAGATGAACAATTAGCTGCTGTTATTCTTCCTCGCTCGGGTCTGGGTCACAAACACGGTGTAGTTTTAGGTAATTTGGTGGGCCTCATTGACTCCGATTATCAAGGGCAGTTGATGGTTTCTGTTTGGAACCGTGGTGATAAGACATTCATTATTGAACCGGGTGAACGCATTGCCCAGATGGTTTTTGTGCCCGTTGTACAAACTGAATTTAATTTAGTTGAGGATTTTGAAACTAGCGAACGTGGTCATGGTGGTTTTGGTCATTCCGGTCGTCAATAACTTTTCATAAAGCCTGATACCGTCAACCGACTTACATATTTTTGCCCACAATATTGTCGATTATTGCGACTAAGACATTATTGCGACTAAGACATTGTGGGCAAAAATAGCTGGATTTGTTTTGCTGTTTTAGCAGGGGTCTTATCAGACATGGCAGAGAAAGAACGTACAAAAAAGAAAAACAGGCGTGAGGAAATCTTGCAGGTGCTCGCCCATATGCTTGAGTCCAGTGATGGCAGCCAGCGCATTACCACTGCAAAACTCGCTGCAAACGTTGGCGTTTCTGAAGCAGCACTTTACCGTCATTTTCCGAGTAAAACCCGGATGTTTGACAGCCTGATTGAATTTATTGAAGACACCTTAATCTCGCGTATCAATCTGATCCTGCAAGATGAAAAAGACACCATTACGCGTATTCGGTTAATCCTTGCCCTGATCTTGGGATTTGCCGAGAAGAACCCCGGATTGACCCGTATCATGACCGGTCATGCCCTGATGTTCGAACAAGACAGATTACAAAATCGTATAAATCAGCTATTTGAACGGATTGAAGTGCAACTTCGTCAAATTTTAAAAGAGAAAAAAATCCGGGACGGGCAGGGTTTCAACTATGACGAAACTGTGTTGGCATCACAGTTACTTGCTTTTTGTGAAGGGATGCTCTCGCGCTTTGTTCGCTCTGAATTTCGCTATCTCCCGACAACCGAGTTTGATATACGCTGGCCGCTAATATTGACCCAATTACAATAAACTATCTCTGCACAATAAATTCCCATTTTTCATGCAGTGAATGATGATAACGTGCGGTTTTTTTATTGACGGTTTTTTATTGATTTGTGTTAACATGTTTCAGCTCATTGAGCTTACTGCCAAGTAACTCAATGATAATGGCATCACACTCATAATCCTTACTATATATATGCAGGATGCCATTTCTACTACTCACCCCGCCCACACTTGGGCGAGGGATTTTTTTTGGTTCAGTCTTAGCTATTCTCGATCTTAAAGCGTTTGCTGACCATCAAATACCGTATTCTTTGCGATAGGCTTCCACTGCTTCCAAATGAGATTGCATCTCTGGATTTTCACGCAAATAGCTCACCAAATCATTTAAGGTAATGATGGAGAAAACCTGACAATGATAGTCACGTTCAACTTCCTGAATGGCTGAAAGCGTCTCACGTCCGCGTTCCTGACGATCCAGACACAAAATCACACCCGACAGTGTTGCTCCGTGCTGCTTAATAATCTCCATTGATTCACGGATCGCCGTACCTGCCGTAATAACATCATCCACAACCACGACATTACCTTGCAAAGGGCTGCCTACCAGCGAACCACCTTCGCCATGGTCTTTCGCTTCTTTGCGGTTAAAGCAATAAGGCATGTCGATATCATGATGTTCAGCCAAAGCCACGGCGGCAGTCGTCGCAATAGGGATGCCTTTATAAGCTGGCCCAAACAGCAAATCACACTTAATGCCGCTATCCAACAGTGCTGCTGCGTAGAAACGACCAATCAACGCCAAATCACGTCCGGTATTAAACAGACCCGCATTGAAGAAATACGGACTTTTACGGCCTGATTTCAGCGTAAATTCGCCAAATTTCAGCACTTGCTTCTTCAGTGCCAGCTCAATAAATTCGCGCTGATAGGCTTTCATTGGAGTCTCTCCTATTTGATTTTTGTCATTCATTACTGTATTACAGACGTAAAAAAGGCGGCTATTCAGCCGCCTGATTAATTTATTATTTTAACGGATCTTGTTCTAGCGCATCTCTTTGTGCTTTGAAAATAGTGTCCAATCCCTCTTTTGCCAGAGAGAGCAGAGAGAGCAACTCATCATGGCTGAACGGCTCACCTTCTGCGGTGCCCTGCACTTCAATCATTCTGCCGTCATCTATCATGACGACATTCATGTCAGTTTCAGCCGCAGAGTCTTCGACATATTCCAGATCGCAAAGCCCTTCCCCCCCAACAATACCGACAGACACTGCTGCAACCATTGCTTTCAGCGGGCTTTCTTTGAGCTTTCCATCAGCGACCAGCTTATTCAGGGCATCAACTAATGCCACACAAGCACCGGAAATAGCCGCAGTACGAGTACCGCCATCTGCTTGAATCACATCACAATCCAGCGTAATGGTAAATTCACCCAGTTTCTTCAAATCCACGGCAGCACGCAGTGAACGAGCGATCAGGCGTTGGATTTCCATTGTACGGCCGGTTTGCTTACCTCTGGCAGCCTCACGCGCATTACGGCTATTGGTTGCCCGTGGCAACATACCGTATTCTGCCGTGATCCAGCCTTGTCCCTGACCTTTCAGGAAACGTGGAATTCCTTCTTCAACGGAGGCATTACATAACACTTTGGTATCCCCAAATTCCACCAGAACCGAGCCTTCCGCATGTTTGGTGTAATGGCGGGTCATTTTAATAGGACGCACCTGTCCCGCTGCTCTTCCTGCTGGACGCTTTCCTACTAAGCTCATGGTGTGATCTCCGTTGTTAATACATTATTGGGGGCGCATTATACGGCGTAATGCGGCGAATGCCTATCCTGCATCTACATGGAGCGTTATAATCCGCCAATCATTTTATAGACTGAGAACGAATTATGATCCGTAGTATGACCGCTTTTGCGCGGCGAGATATCAAGGCCGATTGGGGCAATGCAGCATGGGAGCTGCGTTCCGTCAATCAGCGTTACCTGGAAACCTATATTCGCCTGCCAGAACAATTCAGAAGCCTTGAGCCTGTCATCCGTGAGCGCATTCGCTCCCGCCTGACTCGCGGAAAAGTGGAATGTAACCTGCGTTTTGAACTGGATGCCCGTGCACAAGGTTCTTTAATGTTGAATGAAAAACTCGCAAAGCAACTGGTTGAATCAGCAAGCTGGGTTAAACAACAAAGCGGTGAAGGTGAAATTAACCCGGTGGATATCCTGCGCTGGCCGGGTGTGATGTCTGCTGAAGAGCAGGATCTGGATGTCATCAGCACACAATTGCTGGCAGAATTGGATTTGGCACTGGATGCCTTTATCCAAAGCCGTGAGACCGAAGGACAGGCACTTAAGGCTCTGATCGAACAACGTTTGGATGCGGTAACAGTAGAAGCGGCTAAAGTCCGTGAACAAATGCCGACAATCCTGCAATGGCAGCGTGAACGTTTGCAAACCAAACTGGAAGAAGCACAAATTCAGTTGGAAAATAACCGCCTTGAGCAAGAGCTTCTTTTACTAGCACAACGCATTGATGTAGCCGAAGAACTGGATCGTCTGGACGCTCACGTCAAAGAGACACGTAATATCCTGAAGAAAAAAGAAGCCGTCGGCCGCCGACTGGATTTTATGATGCAGGAATTTAATCGCGAATCGAATACATTGGCCTCTAAATCAATTAATTCCGATGTAACTAACTCTGCCATTGAATTGAAAGTGCTGATTGAGCAGATGAGAGAACAAATTCAGAATATTGAATAATGCTTCATAGAATTTCAGAGTAGCTCATAAAGCCAGTATGTACTTTGTTATATCTGGCTTTTCTACTATCAGAGTATTACAGAGTGAATCACAATAGCGCATGATTATCGGGTACACCTAGGTGTACATCTAGCAGTCACGGAAATGATTTAGGTGTAGCTTAGCGTGCGATTGGTTGCGTTACATGAAGATGTAAAAAAGTCACCGTTAAAGGTGAGCCGTGCCGGGATCTGCGTTGTTGAATAATCACCCAAGAAATGTACAATTAATATGTACATCTTTGGAGACATATTATGCGTACATACACCTCAACTCAAGCCCGTGCCAACATCGCGGAAGTACTGGATACAGCAGCCCACGGCGAACCTGTTGAAATCACTCGTCGAGACGGTAGTTCAGCGGTCGTTATCAGTAGAGCTGAATTCGATGCTTGGCAAAACGCTAAGCTGGATTCAGAGTTCGATTCGATTATGCAACGTCATGGGCATACGATAGAGGCACTGACAAATCGATGATATGGGTCAGCGCACAGGAAGTTATCGCTTTTCATGACCGAATATTACAACGGCTTCCCGGCGTTGCCGGAATGCCCGATTCTGGTAGAGCTGAAGCCAATGAATAAATTCATTCTCAGCATTTCAGAGAAAATCATAAAGCCAGTATGTACTTTGTTATATCTGGCTTTTCTACTATCAGAGTATTACAGAGTGAATCACAATAGCGCATAGCATGAAGCAGCAACGCAATCCACGCACTAAGCGACGTTTCACGACGTTCTTATTCGAAATTTTGATTTTCAATACAACACAAAGATAAAAACCTAAACTACGGCTTCATCAAGTGTTTGTTTTGTTGCCAAAAAATATCTAATTGATTACCTATCAGCTTAATCGTTTGTGCTTCTACACCTAGTTGAGCCGCGATACTCTTAAATTCAGAGAGTGTCTCCACCACTTCTCCAATGGCTAATTGCGCCAGTTTCCAGTCGGTAAATCCTGCACAGGTAGCGAGCTTTTGTATAGCTTTTAGTGGCGGGTTTTTACCGAAACCTGCAAATGCTGTGGCATGTTCACCAAACGGACTAGGGCTAAAAGTCGCATCATAAAAAGGTGCAGGATTCCAATTGCCATTATCGTCCTGTAAAAAAGACCAATTCTTACTATGGTCATCCTGATTACCAGCAAATAAATTGAATATGGCACGGCGGAATTGCAGTTGTCCGACGGCAGGAGATTTACACAGTTGACGACTTGCTTTAATCAAATCTTCATAATCCAATGTTGGTGCCCGAAAATCTGCATCTAATAATCCACAGGCACTGTGCATATGATAGCGTCCTGCTGATGCGGTATTATTCACCCAATCAAAACGCTTCACTGCCAACCAATGCCTGACACCAGTTGGTGTGGGCACAGAAAACAGTTGCCAGTTTGGTGGTCCAAGCCCCGCTTTATCAGCCATACTTAGATAACCTGAATTCTGGATAAA
>NZ_VCDP01000021.1:0-29371 GCF_033949345.1 Xenorhabdus littoralis | reverse complement strand
TGGCTGACGTCTGAAATTGCCGACACATTCATTGATACCGAAGAAACAGATCTCGTCAGCGGTGACGGTAGTAAAAAAGCGAAAGGCTTCCTGTCTTATCCGCGTGATACCCAAGCCGACAAGGTACGTGCATTTGGCACGTTACAGAAGCTGGAAGCTGATATGCTTTCCGCCGATAGCTTGATTGACCTGAAATTCTTACTCAAAAACAAATACCGTAAAAATGCCGTCTGGGTGATGAACTCCAGCACTGCCGGCCAAGTACAAAAACTGAAAAACGGCAATGGTGATTATATCTGGCGGGAACGCTTGCAGGCAGGTGATCCCGATATGCTACTGGGTTTGCCCGTCCATTACCTCGAATTTATGCCGGAGGGTGTGATCGGTCTGGGTGATTTCAAACGTGGCTATTTCATTGTTGACCATGAAACGGGCATTCGTACTCGCCCTGACAATATCACCGAGCCGGGATTTTATAAGGTACATACCGATAAATATCTGGGTGGCGGGCTGGTGGATTCCAACGCAATTAAGGTACTGGAAGTGAAAGCAGCCAGCAACTAAGCAGAAGGGGGATCGCGCCCCTTTCCCCGTTTTGGAGTCCATCAATGAAGCATGATTTTGAAATCCGTACAGCGTCACTGTCTGCCAGCAATAAGACGCTGACAGGTTATGTGATTAAGTGGAACAGCCGATCCCATGTGCTGTGGGATGAGTTTATCGAACAGTTCGCGCCAAATGCGTTTAACGCCAGTTTAGCGGCGGGGGCTGATATCAGGGCGTTGTACGAGCACGACCCGATGAACCTGTTAGGCCGCACCACGTCTGGTACGTTGCAGCTTAGTGAAGATGCTACCGGATTACGCTTTGAGTTAACGCCGCCAGATACCCAATTGGGGCGCGATGTACTGGCACTGGTTGAACGGGGAGATATACAAGGTATGTCCTTTGGTTTTCGTGCCATTAAGGATCAGTGGGACACCAGTCAGACACCCTATATCAGAACCGTGTTAGAAGCTGAATTACGGGAAATCACCATTACCAGCTTACCCGCTTATCCTGAAAGTGGGGTAGAGGTTGCTAGGCGTTCACTGAATGCCGCTAAGCCCTGCCCTGTGGATTTGCGTCGTTACTGGCTGCAACTGTCTGAGGTGTAATCATGTGGCCTTTTACACGCAAATCCCCTGAAACTCGCAGCGTGACGCTGGATGAATTTCTTTCTCTGGCAGGCATGGCTAATACCAAATCGGGCGAGCATGTTTCCCCCTCCACGGCGGAAGGCTTACCCGCCGTGATGAACGCTGTCACGGTGATTAGCGAAGCGGTGGCCTCCATGCCTTGCTATCTCTATCGGGTGCAACACCAGAACGGCAAAGAATCCCGCGAATGGTTGAGCGATCACCCCGTTGATTACTTGCTGAATGAATGCCCGAATGACTGCCAGACTCCCTATCAATTTAAGCGCACTCTGATGCGTCATTGCCTGCTGAATGGTAATGCCTATGCAGTCATTGTCTGGGGGCGGGATGGACAACCGCAATCCTTGCACCCTTACCCGCTGTCAGCGGTTGTACCGCAACGTTTATCCGATCACCGATTCGCTTACACTATCACTGAACCGTATAGCGGCAAGGTGAAAACCTATTTACAAGAAGAAATGTTGCATCTGCGCTATGCCACCGAAGATGGCTTTCTTGGGCGATCACCTGTCACCATTTGCCGCGAGACATTGGGCTTGGGACTGGCACAACAGCGCCACGGCGCAAGCATTATGAAAGACGGCATGATGGCGGCGGGTGTGATTAAAGCCGCTGATTGGCTGGACGGGATCAAGGGAAGTAAGGCACTGGAAGCCCTCGAACGTTATAAGGGTGCTCGCAATGCAGGGAAAACGCCCATTCTTGAAGGTGGGATGGAATACCAGCAATTAGGAATGAGCAATCAGGATGCCGAATGGCTGGCTTCCCGCCGTTTCACCATTGACGATATCGCACGTATGTTCAACGTCAGCCCGATCTTTCTGCAAGAATATTCGAACAGTACCTACAGCAACTTTAGCGAGGCATCTCGCGCTTTCCTGACTATCACTATGCGCCCTTGGCTTGCCAACTTCGAACAACAAATCAAAGCGGCCTTGCTGATGACTTCGCCAAAGCGGGGTATTCGTTATCAGGTCGAATTTGATACTGCCGACTTACTGCGCGCCAATCCGAAAGAACGCTTTCAAAGTTATGAGACGGCCATTAAATCCGGTGTTATGTCACCAAATGAAGCCCGCGAACGCGAGGGATTATCGCCCCGTGAGGGCGGTGATGAATTCAGTCAGGCATGGAAGCAAACGGTTGAAGTAAAAAAAACAGCGGAGAACACGAAATGAGAGCAGGCAGATTGAGACACCGGATCACCCTTCAGAAAAACGAATCAAGCCGCTCGCCGATGGGGTCGGTGATAAACAAATGGGTGGATGTTGCCGACGTTTGGGCGGAAGTACAACCAATTAGCGGGCGGGAATTGGTCGCATCCGGTGCTGTGTTATCCGAAGCCACGGTGCGTATATGGCTACGTTACCGCGATGATATCACCACAACAAATCGCATTATCTATCAAGGTGCCAGCACCCACGGCAAGAGCTTTGCCATCGTTGCCGTTATCCCAGATCCGAAACACACTCGCTTAGAACTGCTTTGCAAGGGAGGCGTGAAATATGTCTGATATTGATATTCCCCTGAGTGAAATCAAACAACACTGCCGGATTGATGAAAGTGATACCCTTGATGATGCCCTCCTTACCGCTTACGCCGAAGCCGCGCTGGAAGTCTGCCAGCAACATATCGGGAAGCGGTTTGATAATGGCTTGGCTTTCACGCCAGCAATCAAGGTGGGCTGCCTGCTTTATATCGGGTTGCTGTATGAAAATCGGGAAATGGCAACCGATATTGAGCTTAAAGAAGTCCCGTTCACCATTAAATCACTGTGGTCTGTCTATCGTGATGTGGGAGTTTACTGATGCCGTGGCAGCCTTTGAAACGCTGTAGCTACCCTAACTGCCGCGAACGGGTGAAGTCAGGCCGATGCGCGCAACATCAACGGGAAGCCAGACGCCAGCAGGATAAGCACCGAGGCACTCGTACCCAACGCGGCTACAGTAATAGATGGGGACGCTATCGGCTGCATTACTTGAAAGCTAACCCGTTATGCGCTCACTGTTTACAGCAAGATGTCTACACATCTGCAAGCATTGTAGATCACATCATCCCGATACAGGGTGACGCTGATGTGCTGTTCTGGCCTGCATCGAACCATCAAGCATTATGCCAGACCTGTCATAACCGCAAAACCGTACAGACCGACCCCATCACCAAAGCGAAGCGCAAGCAGGGCGCTTATCGGGAGCAGGAAACCGAAGCGGCAAGGTATCGTGACTGGTTATCAAAAGAATAATAACGAAACGAAATAACGGGGTGGGGGTATCAAAAATGACAAATGCCCCTTTCAGCGGAACCGCCCCCTCTTTCAATTTTTACGCACGGCAGTTTTTTTGAAAATAAAACAACAAGGAGAAAAATCATGGCAAGAGCGCCTAAACCGCCCACGTATTTAAATGATATCGCCGCCAGCCAATGGAAGGCCAAAGGTAAAATTTTAAATGAGCGGGAAGACCTGAACGCCGCTGACTGGAACAATTTAGAGCTGTATTGTGTGAACTATTCCATTTACCGAAAAGCGGTGGCAGACCTTGATATCAGAGGCTTTAGCATTGTGAACAGTCAGGGCAGTGAGAGCCGTAACCCGTCATTGAGTGCCAAAGCCGATGCCGAAAAAATTATGATAAAAATGTCATCGTTGCTGGGTTTTGACCCCGTATCACGGCGTAAAAATCCGGTGGAAACCGAGGAAGAAGATGAGCTGGATCGCCTATGAACGCATGGGAGCAATACGCTTTTGATATCGAAAACGGTAAGATTCAGGCCTGTAAACGGGTAAAACAGGCGGTGAAACGCTACTTTAGCGACCTGAATAACCCACTTTATCTGTTTGATTCGGCAATAGTCGAACGTTTTATTGCCTTTTCCCGTGTCTGCCCGCATGTCAAAGGACATTTGCGCGGTAAACCCATCATGCTTGAGCCGTGGCAACAGTTCGCCTTTGCTAACCTGTTTGGTTTTAAGGTGAAGGCAACCGGACGCCGAAAATACCGCAGTGCTTATATTCAGGTGCCGCGCAAAAATGCCAAATCCACCGTTGCCGCAATACTGGCAAACTGGTTCTTGGTGATGGAACAAGGGCAGCAGGATATTTATACTGCTGCCGTCAGCCGTGATCAGGCGCGTATCGTGTTTGATGATGCCCGTCAGATGAGCCTGTTATCAAAGCCTCTGAAAAAGCGGGTTACTATTCAGCAACACAAAGTCACTTACCCCAAAACTAACAGCCTGTTAAAACCGCTGGCCGCCAAAGCTGCCACCATTGAAGGTACAAATCCCAGTCTTGCTATTGTCGATGAATATCATTTACACCCAGATAACGCTGTGTACTCAGCCCTTGAATTAGGGATGGGCGCTCGTCCCGAAGGTATCCTGTTTGCCATCACTACGGCGGGTAGTAACGTGATATCAGCTTGTAAGCAGCATTATGATTATTGTTGTCAGATACTGAATGGCGAAGAACAAAATGAATCCCTGTTCGCCCTGATTTACGAATTGGACGACGAGAACGAGATTGATGATGAATCGCTTTGGATTAAGGCCAATCCCAATCTGAATGTGTCAGTAGATGGTGACGCTTTGCATGACACTATCCAGAAAGCGCGGGGCATTCCCTCCCAATGGACGGAGATGCTAACCAAGCGTTTTAATATCTGGTGTCAGGGTGAAACACCGTGGATGGGCGAAGGCGCATGGAAAGCCTGCCAGACAGATTACGATGAAAATGATCTCAAAGGGCTGGAGTGCTACGCCGGACTGGATTTGTCTTCAACAGGCGATATCACCAGCATTTGTTACACCTTCCCCGTGGATAACGAACTGTTATTACTGACTCGTCATTACCTGCCCGAAGCTCAATTACAAAATCCCGCCAACAAGAATCGGGCTGTGTATCGACAATGGGCACAAGCAGGCTGGATACGCACCACCACAGGCGATTGCATTGATTATGACCGTATCCGCGATGACATTCTTAACGATAGCCAGCAGTTCGATATCAAGCTAGTGGGTTTTGATACATGGAACGCCACGCATCTACGGACACAATTGCAAGGCGCGGGGTTGGATGTGGAGCCGTTCCCGCAAACCTATCTACGCTTTAGCCCCGTAGCTAAATCGGCAGAGGTATTCGTGAACCGTAAAATCATTCGTCACAATGGCGATCCGGTGCTGGCGTGGGCAATGTCCAATGTGGTGATGGAAACCGACGCGAACGCTAATATCAAACCCAACAAAAAGAAATCCGCAAATAAGATTGACCCCGCGATTGCGTTCCTGATGAGCTTTGGCACATGGCAGAGTGAGCATGAAGAGTTTGCGTTTAGCTTAAATGAAGAGCAGCAAGAGCGCCTTAAGACGTTTAATGGAATATAACGCAAAAAGTTAAGCGGTTTTACTGATTCGCTTATTGAACCAAATAAAACAATTCGTTAAAGTAGCCCTGCCATCGGCAAAATCCGGTGGTAAGGTTTCGCAGCCTTGAGAAAATACCCCGCTGGTAGAAATATACTACCAGCGTGCTTGCTATCGCCTTTTCAATGGCGGTTCAGACAGGGGAGGCTTCGGCCTCGCCGGTTGGGTATTCTCCGGTACTGCGAACCCTGTCTGGATTGCCACCATCAATGATTAATTAATGGAAGGGGTAGCAGATGATTGAGATCAAAAAAGACTGGCATCAAGCCGACATTATTGCTGCATTACGCAAACGTGGTACGACATTAGCGGCTGTTTCTCGCGAAGCGGGACTCAGTTCATCAACATTGGCAAATACTCTCAGTAGGCCGTGGCCTAAAGGCGAGTGGATTATCGCTAACTATCTCGAAATCCACCCTTCAGAAATCTGGCCTAGTCGGTATTTTGATATGTACGGTCAACTTATTGAGCGTAAGATTCGAGATAATATAGTAGTCTCAATAGAAAAATGAAATATCAGATGAGTTTTTTATTTATCTATCAAAATGCTGGGATTATAAAAAGGTCGTTTTAGCGGCCTTTTATTTAAATAAATTGAAGTAGGATTATGCAAATTTAAAGGAACTTCAATGTCTATAGGAATAATCAAAGATCAGATTTTTAGATTTTTATCATCTGATGAACCTGAAGTAATGGCAATTAAAGGTGAATGGGGTATAGGGAAAACATTTAGTTGGAAAAAATTTCTGACAGAAGCTAAATCTGAAAATAAAATATCCCTAGAGCATTATTCTTACGTTTCCTTATTTGGAATTAATTCATTGGAAGCATTGAAATATGCTATTTTTGAAAATATTGTAGAGCGTGGGCTTATTGGTACAGAAGCTAATATTGATACATTTAAGAATAATGCAACGAGCCTAACGAAATCCCTTGGAAGAAAATCGATTAATTTTTTGAAAGATGCTCCAATTGCAAAAATTTTTACCCCTGCAATTGAAAGCATTTCTTTCTTATCTCTAAATAAAACGATTATTTGCATTGATGATCTAGAGAGAAAAGGGAATAAAATTGATATTAAAGATATTATAGGATTGGTTTCCTTGCTGAAGGAACAAAAAAAATGTAAGGTTGTTTTACTTTTAAATGATGGAGAAAAAGATCTCGAAGACTATATAAAATATCGTGAGAAGGTTGTTGATATAGAATTGTCATTTACACCAAATCCTAAAGAGTGCGCTGATATAGCTTATCCGAATGGAGCTAGTTACCATTCAAGGCTAAAAGAATTAACAGCTAGTTTAGGAATCAGAAATATAAGAGTTCTTAAGAGAATTGAAAGATTGGTAGAGCTGTTTTTACCTATTGTAAAAAATTGTGAATCAGAAGTAGTAGAACAAATTATAAGCTCCATTGTACTTTATTCATGGAGTTATTTATGTTCAAGCCATAATAATGATATACCTACATTAGATTTTATAGTCACAGAAAGAATTAATATTTTAATGTTTAATGATAGAAATTTTAATGAACAAGAAAAAAGATGGATGTTTACATTACAAAAATATGATTACCCTCTATTTGATGAGTTAGAAAATGTTATTGT
Source organism: Xenorhabdus littoralis (assembly GCF_033949345.1). Classification (NCBI taxonomy): domain Bacteria; kingdom Pseudomonadati; phylum Pseudomonadota; class Gammaproteobacteria; order Enterobacterales; family Morganellaceae; genus Xenorhabdus; species Xenorhabdus littoralis. The sequence goes on along the minus strand of NZ_VCDP01000021.1, from coordinate 22,147 downwards.
ACGCGCTGTGAAGGAAGGCTTTTTTGTTGAGCCAGAATTAAAAGAAAAAGCTTCTATCAGAAATGAAAAGGAAATCATTTCTAAAAGTGAGAGAAGTATTTCGAGCGTGTGGTCACTTTATCGTGATTCATTTGACGATAATGCTCATGAAGTAATTAATGGCCTGTATGGGAACTTTAAAGAAAACTGTAAATCCTTGTCACCTGATAATTTAAATTCAATTGTAAATTTATTCAGAGATCTAGATGAAAATGAGAAAGCATCTGAGTTAATTGATTCCTATATTGAGAGTAGAAAGGATAAAATTGAATTGTTCGACTTGGAGAAAATAAAATCCTTTTATGATGTTAAAGATCAGGAATTAATAAATAAATTTAATAATTTTTATAATAGTTCAATTAAGATTGAAAATGCTAAGCAGGTGTTAGAGCGAATTGCTGATTCAAATGGCTGGAATCCAAGTGATGTGGTTGTTCTAGCCAATACATCTATTGAGGATTATTATAATTTATTTAAAACTGAGAAAGGAGAGAGTTTATCTTCATATGTGCATAAGTGCTTAAATTTTGGTAGGTCTTCAAATGCTAGCGAACAACAAAAAGAAATAACCAGTAGAGCAACTGAAGCTCTAAAGAAAATTGCAGCAGAAAGCAAGATCAATAAACGAAGAGTTCAAAGATTTGAGATAACCATATAAAAAGCATTCAAAAGAAGCTTTTAGTTTTTTTAGCTTGTTTGAATGTAAAATACATTAAAATCAATAAGATATAAAAATTTTCATGTGATTTAATGAAGGGGCATAAAAAGGGGCATAAAATCAATGAGTAAAAATAAATTAAGGTTATTCAATTAATTAACTTAATTTACTAGTCCCGCCCTGGCACCATATAAAACTTGCTGCTAAAACAGTAAGTTAGAGTTAGAAAGAGCCACCTTCACGGTGGCTTTTTTCTTTGATGAAAATCACATTTCACTATTCGTTCACTATATCCTTTCACTATATTTCTTGATCCTTCGTTTACTTCTTCTGCCCACCTACGACCGGGACAATATTCACTTTTCTATCATATCTTGCCGTCTGAGTAATATTTTTATGCCCGGTGATTTGTTGTTTTTCGGAAAGTGGTCCTTCGAGATCAGAAACACCTTTTGCTTTTAAGTCATGAAAGGTGAAATTAAAATCTAAGTCAGGAAAAGTTTCTTTTGCTAATATTTTCGCTTTTCTCCAACGGCTATTAAATCCCCCGCGGGTATATCGCGAGCCTTTGCGCTGGTGGAGTACATAAATACTGCTGACGCTTTTATCAAGAGGTAAAATGGTTTTGCTCATTACCACAACATTATCTAACCGTTCTGTCCATGCTTTGATTTGTGCAACCCCTGTTTTACCTTGTTTAATAAAAATTCCCTCTTCATACACCTGCGCGTACGTCAGTGACAAAACATCCGCCTGTCGCGTGCAGCACAGATACGCCAATTCCATCGCGATTTGAACTATCGGCGGCGAGATAGAATAGAGTGCATTGTATTCCGCATCGGTAATGTACCGATCTCGCGGGATTTCTTTGAACTGCCTTACACCTTTACAGGGATTACCGCTGACCAGACCGCGTTCATAGCCCCAACTGTATACGCGGGATAAAAAATTCTTTTCCCTGTTGGGCTGTGTTTTGGCTTTTAACCCGCGTTTATCCATGTACTTACGGATATGTTGCGGTTTAATATTATCCGGCAACATGTTGCCAAAAACGGGCAGTAACTTATTGGCATATTTCCGGTAATCTTTTTTGGTTTCTGTGCCTAACGCTGAGAAATCAGGCGAGAAAAAGAATGCCTTGATAAGACCGCTTAATGTTTCGTCGTTTTTCTGAGCCGCGAGCAATTTCTCATAAGCAACCCAAACTTCCGCCTGAGTAGCAGAAAAATCACATAAACGTACCGTCCGGCTGTCATAAGTCTGGAACTCATACGCAGAGCGCCCCCGTCGAACGCGTGGGGGCATCCAATTATCTGCGGGGTTCTTGCGTGCTCTGCCCATTAGTCTAAAGCTCCGAAGTTAGGTTCTTGAGGGGCAGGGACATAGTTTCTGACCCGCTGTGCGAGGGGGTAGTTAAAATGATCCCACGTAGTTCGGGGTCTTCCGTCCCGCCGGGTGATAAAAAATATACCGGCTTCCCTGAGTATTTCGCACTGCTTGGACGGGATTTGATACCCCGTAAGTTCGGCAATATCAGCGTCGCTAATGATGCCGGTTTTTACATCCATATTAACCTCGATTATCGATTAACCGTTTGGATTGAACATCACCGTTGTATAAACGGTGGTGCATAAAATTTGACGCGGCATGTTACTGGATAACTACCGCCTCTTCATAGCCTCTAATAAAATGTCCTGCACTTCCCGCTTAGAATTGCGCCGTTCCATCACCATCTCATCCATTGTACGGGCAGCAATAATATGATGAATGAACACGGGTCGGTTGTACCCCGCCTGCGCCTGTCGGGTAGGGCCGATGCGTTCAATGATTTGCTGGTACTGTTCCAGATCCCACCAGTGGGAGAAGAACACCAAGATATTCCCACCATCCTGTAAGTTCAGGCCGTGACCTGCGCTGGCAGGGTGGGCGAACATCACGGGGATATGTCCGGCGTTCCAGTCGCGCAGGGTTTGCGGATCAGAGTCGAGATGCCGGCCGCGAGGAAAAGCTTTTAATAACCGAACTAAATCGTGCTTCCAGTGATAGGCGACCAGTACCGGCATTCCACCTGCCTCATTAATAATGCTGTCGAGGGCCTGTAATTTGGCGTCGTGCAGTTCTTGCCAAGTGCCGTTCTCGTCGGTATAGAGTGCGCCGCTGGCGATTTGTAAGCACTTAACGGTTTTAGCTGCTGCGTTCAGGGCTTCCACACCGACAGTATCCAGCTCTACGAACATCTCTTTTTCCATCGCCTGATACTGCTGGCGAACTTTGGACGGCAGGTCAACGTGAATCACATTGTGAATAGGCTCTTCAATATCGAACCAATCCGCCGCGTTTAGTGCGATAGTCACATCATTAAGCGCAGTTTGTATTTGCTCCTGGGCAAACGGCCACGGCTCTAATTTCACCCATTGCTGCCCCGGAAAGCGAATGTGATTAAACCAGCGCGAAGTAAAAGCACTGTACGTCCGGCCAAGCCGTTCGCCCTGATCGACAAACCACGCTTGCCCCCATAAATCGACCAGTCCATTTGGGGAGGGTGTACCGGTGAGATTGACCCAACGGCGTACATGTTTATGGGCGACCTTTGCCAGTGCTGCGGCTCGCTTGCCGCCTTTACGTAACCTGAATGATTTAAGCCGCGTGCTCTCATCGGCAACGACAGTGGCGAACGGCCATTTATTTCCCAGTGTTTCGACCAGCCAGACGAGGTTGTCATAGTTGGTAGTAAATACGCTGGCATTGTTATTTTTGAGCGCGTCCATACGCTCTTTTACACTGCCTACTATGGGCTGAACTTCGATATTGTGCAGATGATCCCACTTAACCGCCTCGTCCGGCCAAGTGGAACGAGCCACACGCAACGGGGCTAAAACCAGTGTTGGTTGTGTCTCGCTGCCTGCCATGTATAAATATTCGAGAGCGGTGAGTGTTGCTACACTTTTGCCCATACCCATGCCTGCCCATACATTACAACGGGGCATATCCAGTTCGTGATTGATGATCAGGTTTTGGTAGGGGCGGGGTGTGAATGGCTTCATGTATTACCTTTTAAACCCCGCCGTAGTGCGAGGTAGTCTGGATTAAAATAATTCAGCGGTATCTACGCCGTGCACTTCAAGCCAAGCCTGTCGCGGGTATATCACTTCACGGCAATTTTGGTAAACGTTGTAGGAGGTTGGGTATCCGTCGGTATGGGGGTCATAGATGTTATTTTTGTCGAGCCAAGCGTTTAATACCTTCCATCCGTACATTATCCCCGTTGCGCACCATACCGCTTGTTGAGATGCCCACTCTTTACTTGCGCCAAAGCGCGAGGCCATCTCTTCACGTTCCCTTATTGCACGGTTAGCAACACGTTGGTATGCAGAGTTACGTTGAAGTGCCGTTGCTTCTCTTTTTCGGCTGATTTGGGCTTTGGTGCGAACAGCTTCGTCTCGTTGGTCAGTGATAGCCGCTTTTTCCTTTTCTGAGATAAGTAAAGCTTCCAACGCTTCAATGTAGTTTTGGGGTAAAGCTTGTAGGCTACTTTCAGTAATTGGTTTCACTGTTCCCGACTCTAAGGCGAACCAACGATCAATAACTGCTGCGCGACGGACAACGTCATAACCCGTGACCAAAATTTCAGTATGGCGACGGTCAAGCAGATACTCCCAGCCATACTGATTGTTTTTGTCATACTGGATACATGTAACACCTTGATTTGTAAGGTAAGCCAAATCTGGTTTACGGATATAATCGGATTCTGCACCTCCATATAAACCAGCTAACATTGCTCGGATATCACGGCACACATGTGCGGGGCTTTTACCTGTCAGTTCTGCAATCTCACGGCTACTCATCACGAGATGATTTTCGCTTTCATTTGTGAATGCTAAAAATGTAACGTTTTGCATGTTTGTACCTTTAATTAGTGGTTTCTATGTTTGATGCTTCTTCCGCTGCTTGTTGTGCGAATTCGAACAGCTCAAAAGCAAGTTGTGATCCTGATTCAATGACGCTCAGTCGTTGAGCTGATTCAAGAACGTGGGCAATTAGTGAAAGCAAATCGGTATGGTTTAGTTGTGAAACTTTTATTGTCATTTTCGTTAGCCCCAAAATAATGAACCACGGTGGTTCATTTGTAACTAAGTAAACCACCGTGGTTTATTGATGTCAAGACCACCGTGGTGCATAATTACAAAATTAATTTTTTGAGGTTGGTGAAGATGAGTCGCGAAGATGCACAAATGAAGATCCGCTTGCCTGCGGAACTCAAAGAAAAGCTAGAAAAAGCAGCAACAGAAAATAAGCGCTCGATGAATGCAGAAGTGTTGCAGCGCCTGTCTGAAAGCTTTGAAAAGTCCAAATGGGTAACATTTGCAAAAGGAAGCGGGGTTATTGATGTTAACGCACTACGTATCGACCCTGAATTTGTTGACCAAATGGACCATGTAGTGAAAACGTTGAAGTCAATGTCTGGCAAAAGCAATAAGGAGTAATTATTGCTTTTTCAATCGTACAAGTATTTCGGCATTTATTGACCTCATATTTTCTTTTGCTGATTTCTTCAATTCCTCCGCTAATTCACGGGGGATTCTAAGTTTAAATTGCAAATGTTTACTCATAAATATTTTCCTTATTTAATTTTCTTAACTGGAAATTTACATCCAATCATTTGATGAAATACCCACGGAGCAAATCGACCTAAACCTATTCCACTCCATTCGCTGAAATTCCAAACCTGTAACCAAGCCCAACGCCATAGATATAAACGGCGTATATTGTTCATTTTATTTTTCTCCGATTAAAGTTAACTACCCGTCATAGCAACCACATGGCATATCGTGATCAGTATCGTCTATACGGCAGCTATCCGAGTTTTGTAAGAATTCGCCCCAGTTCCAGCGCCGACCTAGCCCTTTTATTTGTTTCAGGTCGGCGGACTGCTCCATTGCTAACGCTTTTTCTACTAATTCAGGGTGGTCTTGCTGAAGGCGCAACAGCTCTGGCTTTTTGGTGTAGGGGCAACACCAGCAAGAACTTTTACCCGGTCGGGGGAGTCCTGCGCGCTGAATGGCTTCTATGTATGCGTCTCTGTCCCATCCCCAATCATACAACGGGTATTCGTATTGAAACTTCTTGGATAGAACGGCATCATTAGCCAGGCTGCGACGTGCATTTAATACCCTTTGTTCTTCATCAAAATCGTAACCGACCAGCATAATGACTTTTTCACCTCGTGCCCAAGCTGCCTTGCAAAGCGGATGGTTATTCCATTCTTTTTCTTGCGGTTCGAGTTTGAATTTTTGACTGCAATTTTTAAAACCATAGGCGACGGCGGGTAACATATTCCGTTCACGATAATAGGTATATAAATCCTTCTCTTCATATATCCAATCGGCTTTAGTTCTGCCTTTACGAAATACTTTTTTGCAAACGGTAATTTGTGGGCCGCCGTTCGCGAGTAACCAATTATTAATAACGGGGAGGTAAGCGTAGGTATGGGGTTTTTCACAACCTGTATCAGCGAATGTTATTAAATCCGGCATTAAACCTATTTCTAATAACCCAATTAATAACGCGGCTGAATTCGTACCCCCCCCATATGACATGGCGATCATTTATTACCTTCATTTACACTTAGAGGTTGATAGGTATCCCCTAGTCCGTCTTCTACCAGAGTGAATATTTGAGTGGGGTTGTATATTAATGAACCATACTTTTTATATTCTTTATCTGCCGAAAAATTATCTCGGTATGAATATTCTGGGTAAACCGGATAATATACATCCACTACTCCATCGTTACTGATTTCCCAAGCGATAACAGGATGATAATAACTGTTATGTTTATTCTTAAACCACCATCCGGCTATAGCAGGAATTATTTTTATTACTTTTTTACTCATAGTATTTCCTCCACATTCTTACTATCCAAAACAACAACCGTTTGCCCCAGTGCCCGTAGCCGTTCGTGTTCCCGTAATTGGTCAGGGCGGGGGTTCTCACCCGGCGCTTTGCACTCGACAAACACCACACGCCCATTAGGTAAAACAACAATACGGTCGGGTACGCTGCGGCGACCGGGGGAAACAAATTTATAGGCAATACCGCCCGCCTTTTTCACTTCATTGACTAAATGTTTTTCTATTACATCCTCGCGTATTTTCATTATTTCTTTCCAATTGTTTTAAACAAAAATCCGAACGGTTTTCAGCCCATTCAATATTCAAAGAATTACGCGAATGCCGAGCGGCTTTATTCCACACTTTCGACGCCCGTAAATAATCGCCCTCGCGTTCAATTTGCGCAGCCTCGCGCGCAGTCCGAAAATATAACGGGCTGTCTCGGTATTTATATGACATAGGGGGCCTTACTTAGGAGAGCATTTGCAATACCCGATAAACGCCAGCGTGATTGGTGACGGATCATCAGGGTGTGTGATGATGTCGGCGTGATATGCTTTTTTTCGATAGATGACCGTGTAACCGTCATCCTTAATCAGTAATAATTTCCCTGTTACTGCGCGGTATTTAAATGAACGACCATCACTGGTTGTAATGGTAAAGCAGCATTTTTCACCAATAGCGACGGGCGTAGGTTCCCCGTAATAGCCATCGCATTTTTTACAGCGTTCCATAATTATTAATCCTTTCTATATCGGTACGCCTCAAACCCACCGGCATTCAGAGGTAAGTCCGGCGCCCAATGGGGGTTTGTTGCGAGTAATGAACTTAAATGTTCAGGTGAGTATTCTGGGGTGTCCGGTGCTTCACTGATAATTTCGTCGTGCACCGTCAGTACAATGGTATAGCCTGCTTCTTCTATGCACGGCATAGAAGAAGCCAGTACATCACGGGCGGCGGCTTGGGTGACGTTTTCGACCAGTTTCCCCCCGTAGGTTTTGAGCCGTTGCCATTTGCGGTTGTAGGGATTGGTACCCATGTAACTGATCTGCCCGTCATTGACACGGGGAGAGGGGTAGCAAACTGCACGCCCTGACGGTAAAACCACACGGAGCCAAGCGCCATCGCGACGAACCCGTAACTTACGGCAAAGAAGGGTAGTGTTGGGTGAGGCGATGGCTCTTTTTACAGCTTCTTCCAGCTCATACCAGAACGGCACGGTTGCCGTATGAGCATGGCGCCACATGCGCTTCAGCGAATCGCAGGTAATGAACACCCGTTCGCTCAATCCATACGTGTTTTTCTGTTTGACCGATTCCGTATACCAGCGCATAGCATTTCGTTGAACAGAGACCGAAATGTTGGGTAAAGCAGCATCGGCGAGTTCATCTAAATCAAGGGCATAGGTGAGGGCAAAGGTAACAAAAGCAGCGACCCCGCCGCCATACCCTAAGCCCAGTTCCATTACTTTGCCGATTTGCCGTTGGTCTTTTGTCACCTCATCCGGCTCGATGTTGAACGCGCGGGCATAGGCCAGTTTGTAGAGGTCAGGACCCGTACCGTTGTCGTATTCGCTGAATGCTTTTAACTTCCAGTGTTCACCTGCCAGCCAAGCGAGCATTCGCCCTTCAATATTGGACAAGTCAGTACTAACCAGCTTTTTACCTTCCGGTGCGATGATAACGCCGCGTATGGCGGAACTGGTGAGTTCCATAATGTTATCGAACAACAGATCCGCGCAGTTAGCTTTCAGGGCTTCGATACCAGTATCAATAATGGATTGCTTTAACGTAGTTCTGGGGAGATTTTGGGGCTGGAATAAGCGGCCGGCCCAACGCCCAGTGCGTGATGCGCCACAAAACTGCAATGTTCCCCTTAACCGGTTATCGGCACTAATCCCATTCATTAGCGCCTTGTACTTACTGGTGCTGGTGGTACTGGCCTGTAACCGGATGGTCAGTAATTCCCGTAGTGCAAGGGGTAAATCAGGATCGGCAATGCGTCTTTCCAGTGTGCTTTTTTGCATATCGGGCAGTTCTACCCCAAAAGCTGTGGTGATATGTCGTAACATGGCATCACGCTGAGTGGCTGCCTGTACATCGCCATCTGTCAGCTTCTGCGTGCGTTTTGCCAGTCGCGTTTTTTCCAGTTCAACGGCATCAACGGCGGCTTTTGCAAGCTCGATATCCATGCACACACCACGATCATTAATCTGTTGGTCACGGTGCCACAAGGCTAATTCAGCGCCCCGATAATTCCATTGGGGCAAGCGCTTATGTACCTCGCGCATAGCCTCGATATCCAGCCCTGCATAAGTAACAAATCGCTTCCACTCTTCGGGATGGGTTTTACTGGTAGCACGGCGGATAGCGGCATTTTTCGGTCGAGGTTTACAGAATAACTGAATTAGCGCCTTACCTTCTTTATCCTTGGCCTTATCTGCTGGAATGCCCAATACCTCACATAACGCACCAAGAGCACCCGTAAACCGTGTGTCAGTGCCTGCACCATCGTGTCACGCCAGCGGGAGATATCCAGATGCAGGTTTGGCATACCATGGCGCAGAACGGTACGATCAAAGTGGCTGTTATGGGCGAATAGGACAACGGTAGGATCAAGTAAAATTTGATGTAATTCGGCGGGTATAGAAGTTCCACTGGTAACGTCCCATACCTGAACAGGGTTATTGTTGATTGTCCATGCAAACAGCATAATTTCTGCATGTTCGGCATAGGCGTGAGTACCATTCTTGATCGGTATCTCACTGTAGGTTTCGAGATCGAACCATAATATATTGTTCATAATAATTTGTTTTAAATTGGTGAGGGTTACATGGGAAGTTCTAAAATTGATATTAAGAATTTAGTGATTGCCATTGTTGTTATGGCCGTTTTTTTTATTGCGGGATATGGTCTTGTAAACGATAAGGCAAAAGAAAATATCATTCCTACACGGGAAGAGGTATTAAAAATGTATCCAATGCTTGAGGCGATAAATAAAATTGATCCGGAAAAATTTGAGAGTGTATATAAAGAAATGAAATCTATGCCTTATACGGCGGATAAGGCGATTCAAAATGAATTTATATTAAAAGTTCTGGCATCTCTTAATGTATGGTTTGATAGCAATATAGGGAGTTTATTAAACTCTGCTTCTGATGAAGCTGTAAACAAATACGGTAGGCATTTCATTAACTCCTTTAATATTTTATTAAAAAATGATCCTACTGGTGTCCAGTGTTTCAACACTGTATATCCTGGGGTGATGGGTGATCTTGATTTATTTAAATTAAAAGATGATATTAAAGGGATAGCAAATAAGACGGATTATTTGAATAGCATTGCAGATTCAATAGCTCGCCGTGATAAAGTTGATAGACTACCTGTCGAACAAATCGAAGAGGCATTATCCATCATTAATGATAAATTAATCGGAAAATATGGAGAAGATTACTATATTGAAGATCCGAAAGAATTAGCTAAACAACCTAGTTTAGTATGCAGGCAAACTCTAGATCTATTGAGAGAGGTGTTAGCATTAGACCCCCATCTTTCCGCGGAGATTCTTCGCTATATAAATGCACCTGAATAATTCTATTTTTTAGTGTTGCCCCGTATAATTAACGGGGCAAATAATTATTAGGTCAATTCTTCGAATTCAGCGTCTGCATCTTCGCTTAAATCATCGAATTTATCCGCCGATGCTACGCCGCCGCCAGAGAAGGCGTCACTATCGCGGAAGAACTGAACACCGCCGAGTGAAGCGGAAATGCCAGACGCACGTTTGTTAATTTAATTTTCATGGTCCTACCTTGTTTACCCTCGACCAACTTAAATCCGGGGATAGGGTGTCCGGCATGGAGTTCATCACTGGATGATGACGAATAACGGACAGCCCAACTTCATGATCGCCTGCGTGACGGTTTTTTTTTGCCTGAAGGAAAGATAGTTTCCTGTGTCAGGATTTTAGGTGGAAATTGGCTGCGGGGCCAAATTGGGAAACTAATGACCTGTATTTCTCGCCAAAACCCGGATGCGATAATCCAGCAAATGAATGGCCACATTTACATTTATCTTATACTTATCAAGATACTTTATTGTATTTAGGGGGGGAATAGCAATTTACAACGAATTGATATATATAAAAATGACTACTGGAATATACAAGCTATTCACCACTTTATTCCACCAATACAACAGGCAATAATAGGTGTTCAAACATTTTGGATGCCTTCCCCTCTCATATAAAAATCCACTCACAAAAGCGGGTTTTTATAGTGATCCCGTGATATGTCACACAGTCATAACTGTAATTTCAAATCATGCCAGTCTAACTTATACAAGTAAAATCTATTACGTTTTTTTGTTAGCTTGAACTACATTTATTCATAATTATCCGTAATGTTTAAGGTAATGTCATGAAAGAATCTCGTGAAGAAACTTCCCATCGTGACTTTATAAGAGCCGAACGTGAAGTTGGCAGAGAGTGGCATGGTTTTAGCCCCAATATGAATGAGTTAACTTATTTTCCGAATGGCGCTATACCTTCTGGTTATAACAGATATCCATGCTTAAAGCTTAAATTTAGGAATGATACACTACTCGAACTAACCTACTGTACTGCACCTCGTAATTCTGCTGGTTTGACTAATCTTTTTGGTTTTTTGGGTACTACTAGCTCTAATCCCCCTCACGAAGTAACATTATTTACTCAGAATCGTCCATGGCTACCTCTGCATATTGCAATAGGTAGTGAAAGTCAGTATTACAATAGTATAAGGAAAGCCGTAGATAGTGTTCTAGAATATTGGCATTGGTGACGACAACCATAATAAGTTTCTCAATGTGGATAGTATTTACTTGCTGGCAACCTTCCTCCCATCCATCAAAGGCAGGAAGGATGTCAATATCGTGACATGTCACACCATCACAATTACAATTTTACCTCATGCCAGCCCAACGTATTCCAGCACGCAGCCTCACCAGCGAAGCAACAGTCGGAAACGGGGAGATTGTCACCACACTTTTCACATTGCCGCGTTGATAACGCCTGCATTTGGCTCTTTAACTCAGCATCATCTTTGCGAATAAGCAGCGTCAGGTATTCAACCACTTCATAGGGATCGCATCCCGGCCGCCTCAGTGCACAATTGCACTTCAACATCATCAAGCAACGTGACCGTATCGAAAAAAGCCTGTTCCCCCTGCACACAATTTCGGGTACTTGATCGAGTTTTGTGTAATTTTTGGTCTTCGATGATGTCGACAGGTTGAACGTATCACAATGTAAATTTGCACTGTAGGCTATTATAGTATTGTCACTTTTGGCATAACCCTGAGAGAGTAGAAATGTTAAAAGTCATTGCAGAAGATTTTATCCAGATTGATGCTATAAAGATTGTATTTCCACTTTATCGTGAGTTAGTTGAGGCAACCAAACGTGAGCCTCTTTGTATTGCTTATGACCTCTATGTTGACCAGAAAGATGCAGGTCATTTTATCTTTATAGAAGAATGGCCAGATAGAGCTGCTTTAGATGCTCATTGTAATAGTGAGCATTTTCAGCGCCTTGTACCTATGATTAATAAGTATAAACGGAAAGATCCCACTTATATATTAATGGACAGTGCATTAATTACGCTATGTGAAGAAACGAAATAAGCCACCTCCGGGTGGTTTTTTACTATATAGGATGGGACAGAAGTTTAAAAATGGGACGCGTTCTTGAAATGGGATTGGAGTAGTTTTTCATGGGAAATGAGGAAGGAAAATTTGATAGTGGTTAATACCAGTTATAACTTTAACTTTTCTACGTGAATGCCGTTTTTCAAATCCGATAGATTTTAAGTGTAGATAGAATAAAACCAAATGGAATTAATCTCTCTGAGTTGAATTTCCCGCCGCTTTGAGACGAACAAATACAAGCTGAACGATGCAAACAGGTGATTTCATAATAGATGCTTTGGAAATGGCGATAAAAAAGCGGTGCCTACTGACACCGCTACAATCTGTACAGAACTTATTATTTTTTGTCTGCTGTAATACGATCACGGATGTGTTTAGCACGTTCCTGTGATGGTGGGTGTGAATCAAACATGCTGGTTTTGCTACTACCCAATTTAGCCAGTTTCTCGAAGCTGGTTGCTAAACCTTCAGTTTTGACACCGCGTTTTTTCAGCAAATCATAAGAGAAGTCATCAGCCTGACTTTCCTGATGCTGCGAAAACTGGGAGTTGATCAGTTTTTCACTCAGTTCTGCAAGCTGAGAATCGCTCAGCTGTGCTGCTACACCACCGGCTGATGCTGCTGCGGTACGTGCAGCAACTGCAGCATAGGCAACCTGCATTGCTTTACGGCTGTGGCCCAGTGCAACGTGACCCATTTCATGACCCAGAACGCCTTCGACTTCGTTGTCGTTCATTATGTTCATCAGGCCGCTGTATACACGCACACATCCGTTAGCCATTGCCCATGCGTTCACATCATTAGTCAGATAAACTTTATAGTTAACCGGTGTACCGTTGACTTCGTTACCTAATGCTTGGGCGATTTTGTTCAGACGTTTAGTGTATTGGCTGGATGCCGGTGCAATTTTATTTTGGGCATCCATATCTTTACATGCTTGGTTAGTTAACTGTTTGACATCAGAATCACTCAGCGTCGCCGCTTGGAATAATTGCATTCCGGAGCTAGCCAGCATGCCATGGTCAATATTTTTACAACCTGTCAGAATCACAGCAGAAACAGCTACTGCAACAAGAGCTTTCATTTTCATGATTTTGTTTTTTCCTTTGTAATACATGCCACTATTATTTAAAAAGCATTAAAAAACCATGAATTCTGCTAAAAATAACAATAGAAATAAACCCCAATATTTATGATTATGTGAGTTTGTTAACATTTTAAAAAAATAATCAGAAGGATAAATTAAATTTACTTAACCAAATAGCTTTTCGTCTATTAAAGTCATTATTTTGAAAATCCTCTGTATGCTCGATTAAGAACCTATCCCAAAAGAAATGAGAAATGGTTAATATGTAGCGTAATTGATCCTTTCTGCAAGGATAGGCATAAGGCAAACAGTAACAAGTATTAAATATCAAATAGTGTTATTTTCTTTGAGCTCAGAACTGGCTTCAATGGAATACTACTGAAATAGCTTCGTTAAGTTCTGTTCACCGTTGGTTTCTAAAACTAATTGTTATTATTTTAAGTGGGTATTACGTTGAGTTTTTCTTCTTTTCCATTTTTAAAAATTTATTGATGGCGTGATTAATTGCGGTTTTTATTTATCTCTAATAGAATAAATTCTGATGTTCTTAAAAATAGAATACGAGGAGTAATAATGATCGGTTATATCACTTTGGGTACAAATGATTTTTCCCGCGCTGCTGAGTTCTACGATAATTTGCTTGCCGAGTTAGGCGCCCAGCGCGTGATGGATACCCCAAATTTTATCGCATGGGGGCCGGATTTTAATGTTACAAACTTATGTATTATTAAGCCCTTTGATGGTAATCCGGCAACCGTAGGTAATGGGGGGATGATTGCGCTCAGTGTTGACAGTCAAGAGAAGGTCGATCAAGTGTATAACAAAGCTATTGCCCTTGGCGCAACAGATGAAGGAAAACCCGGCCCTCGTGGCGAACATGGTTTTTATGCTGCCTATTTTAGAGATCTTGATGGTAATAAATTGAATATCTTCTGTATGTTACAGAAATAATTATTATTAGTATGTACACAGGCAACTGCTATAAAGTTGCCTGAGATAATTAAATTAAAAATAAGTGAGCAAACGTCAGCACACATTAGCCTTTAAGTTCTCTGGCACACTGCTGGAGACACTGAAATGATGTAAAACGGATGCTATGCTGTTCACGATAGGCTTCGTTTGGCTGGTATGTGCGGTCAATGGCAGAAAAATACGCCATCGCCTGTCTGACATCCCCGAAAACACCACCGGCAACCGCACCCAAAATAGCGGAACCGAGCAGAACAGGTTCACTTGCTTGGGTCGCAATTACCGTTACGCCACAGGTATCAGCAAGTAACTGGCGGACGAAAGGATGCTGGCCCGCTCCACCACTAATGACAATATTTTCAATTACAGCACCTGCTTTCGCCTGTGCTTCGATAATTTGGCGCAGCCCGTAACCGATACCACATACACCAGCAATATAGAGAGAAAGCAGATTATTGAGATTGTTTTCCATCCCCAATCCGGCAATGACGGCACGAGCATGGGGATCAGCAAAAGGTGCACGGTTCCCCAGAAATTCAGGGACGACATGAATACCCTCTGTCAGTTCGACCGCCTGAGATACGGATTGTGTTTTTTCCATGACCATATCGGCTAAAAAAACTGGCAGGGATGTGCCTTTTTCTTTTGCCAGTGCTTTGGCTTCCGCAGCAGCAGGATGCAAAGACAACAGCTGATCGATTGCCGCTCCCGCTGCGCTTTGTCCGCCTTCATTCAGCCACATACCGGGCACCATCGCAGAAAAGTATGGTCCCCAGACACCGGGTATGAATATCGGTTCCTGAGTAGTTGTCATCGTACAGGAAGAGGTACCGAACACATAAGCCATGTTACGGGTCGCATCACCGTTGACACCGACAGTACCGATACCACCTGCGTGGGCGTCGATCATTCCTGCTGCGACGGGTGTGCCTGCCAGTAATCCTATCTGTTGTGCTGCCTCTTCTGTCAGTCCCTGACCGCAAGGTGTTCCCGGTTCAACAATGCTCTGCCCGATCCGGGCAAAGTTTTCATCTGCGAGTTCAGACAGACCGATTTGACGGAAATAATCTGCATTCCAACATTTTTCGTGCGCAAGGTAGGTCCATTTACAGGTCACGGTACAGATAGAGCGGGTAAGAGAACCCGTGGATTTCCAGGTCAGAAAATCGGCCAGATCAAAGAATTGCCATGCGTTATCAAAGGATTCTCGGAGATTCTCTTTCAGCCAGAGAATTTTCGGTGTTTCCATCTCCGGGGAAATTTTACCGCCAACATAGTTAAGCACTGAGTGACCTAATGCGTTGATGCGCTCTGCCTGTGCTGTCGCCCGATGATCCATCCAGACAATGATATTGCGGTTAGGATTTTCACTCGGACTGACAGAAATCGGCTCCTTATCTTTACCCAGCACGACCAATGAGCAGGTGGCATCAAATCCGATACCTGCGACTTGTTGTGGTGTACTTCCGGAGCACGACATCGCCTCTCTGACGCAGTAGCAGACCGCATTCCAGATTTCACGACTGGATTGCTCGACAAAATGAGCGCTATCACGATAAAGCGTTATATCGTGTTTGGCTGATGCCAGCATTTTACCGTTCATATCAAAAATACCGGCACGGGCACTGCCTGTACCGACATCAATACCAATGACGATTTTGTCACTTTCCGGTCTGCTCTGTACGTTATTGTTCATAGTTCCTCCTTCAGTCTTATCCCTTTTGTGACTAAAGATTAACGCTGCCTGGCAGAATGACCAAGTCACGGATGACCACGTTTCTTGGGCGGATTAACATGAACAGCACGGACACGACGAAATGCTGCATTGAAGTTCAGATTGAGCACGTTGTCCCGGAGATCAGGGTCATCTTCTGCAATAGAATCACCGATATAAGCATCTGTGTTAGCGTGAAAAATATCAAGCACACCGTTACCTGTTCTGGCTTCATTAATTATACTTAAGTTGATTTATTATCCTTCATTGATAATGTATCGATGATTTCTCTACTGATGACTGAAACGGAGTTGATCATGTTTTCGTGAAAACAATCATCAATCAATGTAATCATTAATGGGGTATTTATCCATTGTGAAATATTATTGTCCGATAGTTTCGCTATCAATTGATTTATCAATAATCCAATTCCTTCTTTATGGGATGGATTTATCTGACCTGCTTTAAATAAAGTGATTTTTGAATGTGTTAATTTTCCACTTAAATTACAATTAACTATTTTGCATTCAATAGGAACAGTTGATAACACTTTCTTGATATAAGTATCGCTGGCTTCCTTTTCATGCAGTACGTCTGTAATTTGTTTACGTATATATGACATATCTAAATTACTTCTAAGTTGTTTTATCTCATCATTATTAATAACGGTATCTAATAAAAACAACTGAATATCTTTTGCGCCAAGTTGCTCAAGTTGAAATGCAATCTCCATCGCTAATTGCCCGCCTAATGACCATCCTAAAATACGGATAGGTTGATCAATAGACGTTTCAGTTAAAATTAACTTCATGTAGATTTGTGCTATCTGTTGTAATGAATCAATTTGATTATCTGTGCAGAGATTATAATTATCGATACCGATGCAGTTATACAGATCAGATAAAGCGTTTGCCAGAGGTTCATAGACTTCACTACCGCAATTGGCTGCATGGATCATAAATAATTTATTTTTTGCCGTTGATTTTGGTGTTAAGTAATTAAGTAAGTTGGATTTAGAACCATCTGACTCTAGCCAGTGCGATAATAAAGAAACACTTTTATAGTTAAACAGGATATTTAAAGGAATATCAAAATCTACTTTACTGCGCATTGCTGCGGTCAGTTTAATTGCGGTCAGGGAGTTCCCCCCAATACGGAAGAAATTATCTTCTATGCCAACGCGGTCTAAACCCAATACCTCTTGCCAGATAGCACATAGCTGAACTTCCAGTTCATTGCGGGGAGCAACATAACTGTCTCGGTTTCCCCATGCGGGTTCTGGCAGGGCACGGCGATCCAGCTTGCCGTTCAGTGTTAATGGCACGGACTCAATGCAGGTAAAGCTGGTGGGTATCATATATTCCGGCAAACGGGCGGAAAGGTGTTTAATCAGGTTCTCATCGGATAATTCGCCGTCCGTGATCTCTGTTACCAGATAGGCCGCCAGAACGCTATTCCCTTTATGTTCACGGTCAATCACTATCGCCTGCTTGACCTGAGGATGGTCGATGAGGGCGTTTTCGATTTCTCCCGGTTCAATGCGGTAGCCGCGGATCTTGACTTGAAAATCGTTGCGTCCCAGATATTCCAGCTCACCGTTTGGCAACCAGTGCACTAAATCACCGGTTTTATACAGACGGGTGTAACCTTTGACTTTATCTTCTGTCGTAGCAAATAAATTTGTCACAAAATGTTCAGCGGTCAGTTCAGGCTGGTTCCAGTACCCCCGAGCCAGTCCGGCACCGCCGATATACAGTTCTCCCGGCGCGCCGATAGGAACCGGATTGCCATCATCGTCAAGAACATACAGACGGGTATTGTCGATGGCTTTGCCGATAGATTGATCCCCGTCCTGCAATAAATGTTGGGTTGCACAGACGGTAATCTCGCTAGGACCGTACTGATTGAATACTGTCATTCCTGAGCGTAAATCCAGCGTATTCAAGGCCTCACCGCCGGTATGGATGATCTGTAAGGTGGATTGGAGTAATTGAGTGGAAAAATGGTTCATCAGGGCAGTTGGAATAAATGCCTTGGTAATTTCATGTGTATTGATGAATGCCAGCAGTTGTTCACTGTCTTTTGTCGCAGAAACCGGAGCAATAAACAGGGCACTGCCTGCCAACAGAGCAGGGAAAATCTCAAAGACAGAAGCATCAAAGACGTAATTGGAGAAAAATAACGCTTTGGTTTGCGGACTCAGTAAATGTGTCCGGGAAATAAATTGAGTTAAGTTACTGATGCTGGAATGCTCAATCATCACGCCCTTGGGCTGACCGGTGGTTCCTGAGGTGTAGATGATATACGCCAGATCGGTAGGTTTGTTTATCAGTGTCAGGTTTTCTACTGGCTGGCCCGCCGTGATTGTCCGGTCATCCGCCGATATCAATGTTAGTTGTTCTGAAAGTATTTGTCCGTATTTCGTCAGTGTCGTCAGGTGTCGTTTCTGGGTGATGGCACAAGGAGCAGCAATGTCGGACAGAATAAATTGGACTCTCTCCGAGGGATATTCCGGTGAAATGGGGACATAAGTGCCACCGGCTTTCAGTACCGCCAGAATACTGACCACCATTTCCAGACTGCGGTCAAGATAAAGGGCGATGGGGGTATCTGCTTGCATTGGTGCATCAAGCCGTTGCTGACAATGTTCGCGGATGACACAGGCCAGTTGGTTTGCTCGTTCGTTGAGCTGGCGATAGGTCAGTGTTTCTCCTTCAAATTGCAGTGCAACGTTATCGGGTGTTTTTTCTACCTGAGCTTCAAACAGTTGTGGCAGGGTTTTATCCTGCGGATAAGGTGTATCGGTCTGGTTCCAGCTATGCAGTAAGGTATGGCGCTCTTCCTCACTGAGTAACATGACTGATGTATGCGGTTGGTATGGGTCGCAGGCGACAGCATGCAGAATACGTTCAATCTGATAAAGCAAGCGTTGTGCTTGTTTATCTGTTATCCACTCTTCGCCATAATTCAATGTGACGATCAAACTGTTATCTGGCTCATAGGCTATCAGCGACAAGGGATAATCGGTTTTTTCGATGGCATTGCGGAATGCTAAGGTATTTTCGATACGCTCTGGATACTTACTGGCTGAATTTTTACCGATTGAAGGAGCAGGGTAGTTTTCAAAAACCAGCAAGGAATGGAATAAACGTTCTCCGTCAGATTGTAAGTTGGTGAGTGATACGGCACTGTAGCTGTTTAGCTCAGCAATATTTTTCTGTATGTCTTGTAGAACGCTAATAATATTGCTTGTTCTGTTCCACTGAACCATCAACGGCAAGGTATTAATATACAAGCCAACACTGGACTCAATGCCTTCTACCGGCACATCACGCCCGGATACCGTGGTCCCGACAATGGTCTGTTCATCCCCGGTGTAACTGTGCAGGAGTTTATGCCAGGCAAATTGCAAGATGGCATTTAACGTGATGCCTTGCTCCCGAGACATTTTTTTAAGCTGTTGATAAATGCTTCCCTGTAGTGTGATAGTTTGCTCCATCGGATTTTCAACCGATTTTATCTGCGCTAAATCAACGTGATGGCTTAACAAAGCGGAAAGATCATTCATGCCGTGGAATTGTGCCTTGCGTTCAGCCCAATAAACCTCGGTTTCTGTTCTATGATCCAGATAGTATTGCTGGGTTGCCGGATAAGCTTTATCTACCACTACTTGGGGGATGCGCTTTTGCACGAGTTCGTTGTAATACTCATGTACGGTTTGCAATAAAATCGGATTACTCCAGCCATCGATAATAGAGTGATGTTTTGTAATCAGTACTGTGACCAGATGTTCATGTTGTTTAATTACGGTAAAGCGAATTAATCCGGGCTGGCTGAAATCAAAAGGCAGGGTACGGTCATGTTGTTGGATGGCGTCAATTGCGTCGTTCCGTTCTTCTTCTGGCAGTTGACTGATATCTTTTATGTCGAAATTTTCCGCACGAATACTTGCGCCTTCGGTTGCAATTTGCAAAACCTCTTCGTCCCAGTTAAATGCTGTTCTGAGGATGGGGAAGCGTAGCGAAGCCAGTATCCAGGCCTGTTGGTAGGTGGAAATGTCAAATTGTGTATGATAATCCAACAGGAGTTGCACACGGTAAGCATCATCCTGTGGTTGAGTCAAATGATGATAAATGAATCCCTGTTGCAAGCTGGTGGCTGGGTACAGCGCTTCAATCCGGTACATTTGCTGAAGATGGCGCAAGAGATTGATTGAAATGCTTTCAATACCATAATCACTGGGCGTTTTGATTCCACCCAGCTGAGCCTGCTTTTGACCCGTTGTGATAACAGAATGGAGTGCCTGCTCAAATGCTGTGATAAACACGGTTGTCTGCGTTTTTGACAGGCGGGAACTGACACTGAATTGCAGCTTGCCCGCTTGGATCAATCCATTAATATTCAGCAATAAATGACTATGATTATCGTCTGCTACTGCCATTCCGCAATCATCGCTGGTCAGTGACCAGTTTTGCCCGGTTTCTCCGCCTAATTGGCCGAGGTAGTTGAAACTGATTGCGGGTAAATCCCCTGTTAAATATCCAGCCTGACGCAGTGCGCCGTAACCAATGCCTTTATTTGGCACTGCACGAAGCATCTCTTTGGTGTGAATGAGGGTTTCTGCAATATCATCCTGCCTTGTCAGACGAACAGGGTACATGGTTGTAAACCAGCCAACGGTTTCGGAGACATCCAGTGTGCTGTCGATGGCTTCCCGACCGTGGCCTTCAAGTGTGATATGGTTGACAGGTTTTGAGAAAACGGTCTGTAAGGCCAGTGTGAGGGCACTGAGTAGTAAGTCATTAATTTCGGTCTGATAACCAGAATTAGCCTCACGCAGCAGAATATCAGTCAGTTCAGCGGAAATGCCCAGCATGTGATGGCTGGCTTCACCAGAAGCCGGATGAGCGTTGTTACCTGCGATGACGTGCTGCCAGTAAGACGTTTCCTGTTGATGGCATTGTGCATAGTGATGGACGGCATTAACCCATTGTCGATAGCTACTGGTTTTCGCCGGAAGTGTTTCGTTTTGCAACAACCTGCGCATATCCTCAGCAATAATTCGCCATGAGACTACGTCAATAATCAGGTGATGGAACGCGAGGAACAGCCGTGCGCTGCCATCAGCGTATCCGGTCAGGAGTCCGGCTTGCCATAATGGCCCGGTGCAATAATTAAAGCTATTCTGCCATTGGGTCAATTGCCGGTGTCGCTCAGCTTCATTCAACGTGCTGATATCACAATGCAGTAATGTCGGTAACCCGAATGGCATTTCTGCGGGATAACATTGGCGATGGCTTTGTTGTGTGTCGGCATGTTTTGTGGTGGTAAAGCAGACACGTAACATATCATGTCGTTCAGTCAGGGCAGTTAAAGCCCGCTTAATCTCGGCGGGCTTGATATCGCCGGGCAGTCGGATCATAAATGCCTGATTCCAGTGGTGCGGACTGGATAAATGCCAGTTGAAGAAGTCCTGCTGGACAGGCAACAGGTTAAACTCTCCGTTTAATAAGCCTTGCTCTGCAACGACATTTTCTGTGGCGGAAGTTTGCATCAGCAATTGCGCTAGTTGAGCGACCGTTGGTGCTGCAAAAATTGATTTAACCTGAAGGGAAAAGCCCGCCTGCCGCAGTTTTGAAACCAACTGGATACTGACAATCGAATCACCGCCGATGCGGAAAAAGTTATCTTCGATGCCAATGTATTCCAGCCCCAATACGTCTTGCCAAATGGCACATAGCTGGGTTTCCAACACATTGCGGGGAGCAACATAATGGTCGCGATCCCCCAAGACTGGCTCAGGCAGGGCGTGGCGATCCACCTTACCGTTCCGGGTCAGGGGCAGGGATTCAAGGCGGGTAAAACTGGCAGGTATCATGTATTCCGGCAGACGGTCAGATAAGTGAGCAGTCAGCATTTCATCTGATACCATTTCCTCTGCGACCAGATAAGCTGCCAGTGCTTTATGGTCATTATGCTCACGGTCAATCACCACCGCTTGTTTTATTTGTGGGAGGGAAGTCAGGGCATTTTCGATTTCGCCCAGCTCAATGCGGAAACCGCGTAGCTTGACTTGAAAATCATTGCGGCCGAGATATTCGATATT
>NZ_VCDP01000020.1:0-51917 GCF_033949345.1 Xenorhabdus littoralis | reverse complement strand
CACCCCGCGTCCGTCTATTTACACACTTTTATGATTAAATTCGCTCATAAAAATTGAATGCAAATACTGAATGATGACATTCTTTACTATCAGATTTTGTCTATGTTATATCGCATTAACAATAACATCATAGAAAATTTGGTTGCGGGGGCCGGATTTGAACCGACGACCTTCGGGTTATGAGCCCGACGAGCTACCAGGCTGCTCCACCCCGCGTCTGATTTCGGCACACTATACTCTTGAACTGAGCCGTTGCAAGTTTTTTTATTGGTATTTACTGAATTTGTTTGTTTTTTGATTGAAAGTTAGTCGGGCTGTTTTGTTTTCGTTCACTTCGTGTTGTAAAACGATAACCTATTTTTTTCTAGCTACATTTCATTATTTATTAGCGTTTGATATTGTTCGTCGTCAGATCGTGACGGTTGGAGATAGGGTATATATATATGAAACTTTGGGACAAATATCTTTTATGTGGATTTGTCATTTCGTTGTTGTCGGGATGTCAGTTACCGACGGATCAGGCACAGCAGTATAAAGATGGCCGAATTACCCATAACCTCCAACTGGTTAATGCACCTAATGCCGAAGGTTCTCCGGTTAATGCCAAGGATTTTGCGACTCAAATTCAATTTATCCGTGAATCATCTCCCCGGCTTTATAACAATAACCGTGAAACATTCGGTGCGATTGAGCACTGGATGTTGTCCGGTGGGGATACGCGTCATTTAAAAGAGTTTGATTTGCTCGCCTACCAGATGGAAGGTGAGGATAACTATGGCAACGTTAGGTTTACGGGTTATTACACCCCTGTGTTGCAGGCACGTCGTGTCAGTCAGGGAGAATTTAAATATCCACTGTACCGGATGCCGGCTAAATCACACCACCGGTTACCAAATCGCGCAGCAATATATAATGGAGCGTTGAATAAAAAACTTATCATCGGGTACAGTAATTCCCAGATGGATAATTTTATGATGGAAGTGCAGGGAAGTGGTTATGTCGATTTTGGTGACAGACTTCCCCTGACCTTTTTTGGCTATGGCGGAAAGAACGGACATGCTTACCGCAGTATTGGTAAGGTACTGATTGACCGAAAACAAGTTCCCGGCCAAAAAATGTCAATGAAAGCCATTCGTCAGTGGGGAGAACAGCACAGCGAATCTGAAGTGAGAGAATTGCTGGAACAAAATCCTTCATTTGTTTTCTTTAGACCTGAGCCTTATACCCTTGTCAGGGGGGCCAGTGCAGTTCCTCTTGTTGCTGAAGCCTCGGTGGCATCTGATAAATTATTGATCCCTCCCGGAACGGCATTATTGGCTGAAGTACCTGTGCTGGATAATGAAGGCAAATTTTCCGGGCAGTACCGGATGCGCTTGATGATCGCATTAGATGTTGGTGGTGCAATCAAAGGAAATCATTTCGATATTTATCACGGCGTTGGTGAGACAGCCGGTGAAATGGCTGGTTTCTATAATCACTATGGACGTGTCTGGGTATTGAAGAAATCATCATCTGGTGTTTTTGCGTCAAACCAGTAAGATCCCCTCAGTTTAAACCATCAATCGATAACCTATCTCCATTGAGATAGGTTTTATGCAGGATTTATTTAGCGATGCAAGTTTCTCTCTCTGATGCTTATCTCCGGCGTTTCGCTGGTACGGCCCGATTATATGGCCAGAAAGCGCTTTCATTATTTGCCCGTTCACATGTCTGTGTGGTAGGTATTGGCGGTGTCGGTTCATGGGCCGCAGAAGCTCTGGCACGTACAGGCATTGGTGCTGTCACGCTGATTGATATGGATGATGTTTGCATCACCAATACCAACCGTCAGTTGCACACCTTGGTTCAGAATATGGGATTACCAAAAACTGAGGTGATTGCCGAGCGGATACGAGCGATAAATCCCGAGTGTCGAGTGACGTGCATTGATGATTTCGTTACTCCTGATAATGTAGCCGAACTGATGTCCGCAGAATTCAGTTATGTGATTGATGCCATTGACAGCATACGACCAAAAGCAGCGTTATTGGCCTATTGTCGTCGCTATAAGATCCCTGTTGTGACAACTGGCGGGGCAGGCGGGCAACTTGATCCTACCCAGATTCAGGTGGTGGATTTGGCTAAAACGGTACAAGATCCACTGGCCGCGAAATTGAAAGAACGTCTGAAATCGGATTATCGCGTCGCGAAAAATGGCAAGGGCAAATTGGGCATTGACTGCGTTTTCTCAACGGAACAGCTGGTTTATCCTCAATCTGACGGTACAGTCTGTGCGGCGAAGAGCACTGCGGATGGTTCGAAGCGGATGGATTGTGCTTCTGGTTTTGGCGCCGCAACGATGGTTACGGCGACCTTCGGTTTTGTGGCAGTCTCACACGCATTGAAAAAGATGGTGGCGAAAGCCGAGCGGGAAAATACGCTGTAATACGATACTTACTGAATATGAGTACGGGCAATTTCCTGAATGGTGTTAATCAGGGATTTCACACCGTTGATCCGTGATCCACTCAATTGCTGTTCCAGGCCGAGTTGTTGGAATAATTCGGCTAAAGGTGTTTGTGAAACCTGTTCTGGCGTTTTGCTTTCTACGGCGGTCAGGAGAATTGCCAATAGCCCTTTGACAATGCGTCCTTCGCTATCGCCGTAAAAATGCAATCGGCCGTCCGAAAGTAATTGATGCCCCAACCAGACCCGATTCTCGCAGCCTGACATTTCAATGTGTTGTTGTTTTAGCGCATCCGATAAATTCGGCAGTTTTCTGGCCAGCAGGATAAGCTGCCGATAGCGATCTTCCCATAATTTGCATTGCTGGAAGTTTTCAATAAGTTGTTGCTTCGTGATTTCCGTTCCAAACGGATGCGGAGCAAGGAGGGTGTCTGAAAGTTGTGTCATCGGTTATGTATCTTACATGTGCTGTATTGCTAATCATTCGCTTAATAGCGGTTTCAGAATCATAGCAGTCATATTTTCAAACTACCTTATATTATTTTTTCCTTTTAGGCCAATCTACGGCAGACCAGCCTCCACTGGCATCAGTTTCTTTAAGCACGCTGAAGACAGTTATTGAATACTGGCAAGCCGAAATAATAGCATTTCCCATTCTATTGCCCAGAATAACGCTGGTGTTAGACGCTATTTTATATCAGGGCAAGGTGATATTAATCATCCAGCAGCGATAGGGCAAATTTCACGGCGTTAACTAATCTGTCTGCATCTTGCTGATTGTTATAAGGCATGAATGAGGCTCGCAGGCAGCCGCTGATCCCAAGGGCATCCAGTAATGGCTGGGCGCAGTGTTGTCCTGAACGCAGAGAAATATTTTGTTCTGCAATCAGTGTCGCTAAGTCACTGTGATGTATTCCTGTGATATTGAACGCCAGCAGGCTGGAACCTGCCACTCGGTAACTGATAAAACCCGGTAAAGTGCTGAGTTGTTGTTCGGCATAATCAGTGAGGGCGATTGCATGGGATTCAGCGAGCTGGATATCAATGGTTTTCAGCCATTCCAGCGTCGAGGCAAAGCTGACGACACCAGCAACATTAGGCGTTCCCGCTTCAAAGCGGTAAGGCACAGCTTCCGGTATGAAACCATCGAATGAGACTTGGGTCAGCATTTTTCCGCCTCCATGCCATGGCGACATCGCGTTCAGCAGCTCAGTCTTGCCATACAACAGGCCTAACCCATTCGGGCCATACAGTTTATGGGCTGAGAAGGCATAAAAATCGATATCCAATTGTTGAACATCAATAGGCGAGTGAACAATGCCCTGAGCTCCATCGACCAACACCCGGCAATCATATTGATGAGCGAGTTTTGTGACCTGAGACAGGTTTACCGTTGCGCCGGTAACGTTCGACATTTGACTAATGGCAACTAATCGGCTTTTTTCATTCAGTAGCCCGGCGAGAGTATCTATTTCTGGTTGGCGCTGATGACCCATCGGCCATTTAACAATTCTGGCACCTGTCTGTTCTGCCAGAATCAACCACGGCAGCAGATTGGAGTGGTGTTCTTGTTCGCTGACAATGATTTCATCACCCACACTCAACCGGGGGCGGAAATAACTTTGCGCGCTCAGGTTTATGGCCTCGGTAGTTCCTTTCGTCCAGATAATATCTTCCGGTAATGGCGCATTGATCAATTCTGCTGCAAGAGAACGGGCTTGTTCATAACGGGCAGTTATTGCTTGTGCGGTGGAATGCTGACTGCGATGCACCGTCGCACTGTGATTTTGGTAATAGTGCCCGGTTGCCTCAATCATACAGTTTGGTTTTAATGCCGTCGCAGCACTATCCAGAAATATGGTCGGTTGTTGCAGAGCAGGGAACTGTAGGCGGAACTTTTCTGAGTCAAAGGCTTTCATAAACGGTAGTTATTTAATCGTTGTGTGATAAAGAATGAGTTTTTCTTTAACCAAATGAAGAGGAATTCTACAGGAAAGTCGAGAAAAAAAGCACCGCAATTGCGGTGCATTAAAAAATCACTATGGACAGACAGGGTAAATGTACAGGAAGTGAAAAAAAACAGTAGCTTAAGCTACAAAGCCTGGTTGACCCAGACAACTTGCAAACACAACATCACAACCACAAAGCCAAAAGTGTCAATGTATCGCTACAAAGAGACTTTTCGTTCCGGCTTAGGAAGTGCGCACACTATAGGGATTTGCTGGTATATCATCAATGGACAAATTATAATGATTCGGATTATAAAAACTAATACCTAAACGAAAAGAGTTACCGGTATCGTCACCACTATATAAGAAACCAATATGTCCAAACGTCTGCCTCCACTCAATGCGTTACGCGTTTTTGATGCCGCTGCCCGTCATTTAAGTTTTACTAAGGCGGCAGAAGAATTATTTGTGACTCAGGCCGCTGTCAGTCACCAAATGAAAAGTCTGGAAGATTTTCTGGGATTAAAGCTTTTTCGCCGTCGTAATCGTTCGTTATTGTTGACGGAGGACGGGCAGAGTTACTATCTCGATATCAAAGAAATTTTTACCGCCATCAATGATGCGACCCGCAAGCTTCTGGCGCGCAGTGCTAAAGGAGCGTTAACGGTGAGTTTATCTCCCAGTTTTGCCATTCAATGGCTGGTGCCCCGGTTATCTGGTTTTAATCAGAGCTTCCCCGGCATTGATGTCCGAATTCAGGCGGTGGATCGGGAAGAAGATAAATTAGCCGACGATGTTGATGTAGCGATTTTTTATGGCAGAGGTAACTGGCCGGGATTGCGGACGGATCGCCTCTACCCAGAATATTTGCTGCCAGTTTGTTCTCCTGCGCTGCTAACGGGGGATCGTCCATTGAAAACGCCCTCTGACCTTGCCAAACACACTCTGTTGCATGACTCATCCCGGCGGGACTGGCAAGCCTATATTCGTCAGCTTGATATGCAGCAGCAGATTAATGTTCAGCAAGGGCCCATTTTTAGTCATAGTGCCATGGTGATTCAGGCGGCTGTTCATGGGCTGGGAGTGGCTCTTGCCAATAATGTTATGGCGCAGAACGAAATTGATGCAGGTCGTCTTGTCTGCCCATTCAATGATGTTTTGGTCAGTAAGAATGGATTTTATTTGGTTTGCCATGATAATCAGGCAGAATTGGGCAAGATTGCGGCTTTTCGAAAATGGATACTGACGCAAGCTGCGACTGAGCAAGAAAGGTTAGGATTTATCACCCAATAGCTATACCCGATAGCTATACCTGAAGTTATACCTGATAGTTATATATAGCCAAGAGGGATTAACCAGAAATAGGAGCTGTGTGATGAGCAGTCGAGCCATGCTTGTTTTTGTTGGGATCAGTGGCTTTTTCTACGTGGCACTGGGAGCGATGGGGGCACATATGTTGGCCCCTGTCCTGACACCACGTCAGATGGAATGGATTCATACCGGCCTGCAATATCAGGGGCTGCATACCCTCGCAATGATGGCACTGGCAGCCTTATTGATGCGCCAGCCAGTGGCACTCTTTGGTCTGAGTGGTATTTTTTTCACGGCGGGAATTGTGCTGTTTAGTGGCAGTCTTTATTGCCTGGCTTTTTTACCGCTAAAATTTTTGGTGTATTTGACACCAATCGGTGGGTTCAGTTTTCTCATTGGTTGGTTATGTGTATTAATTGGCGCTCTGCGTCTAAGGAAATTGGCGCCTAGCCATGAATAAAGTTGCTTTATATTGCCGTCCGGGTTTTGAAAAAGAGTGTGCGGCAGAAATTACTGATAAGGCGGGTAAGAAAGAAATTTACGGTTTCGCCCGCGTAAAAGAAAACAGCGGATATGTGCTGTTTGAGTGTTATCAGGTGGATGATGCCGATCGTCTGATCCGTGAAATTCCGTTCAGTGAATTGATTTTTGCCCGCCAAATGTTGGTTGTGGGTGAATTGCTGAAAGATTTACCGCAAGAAGATCGCATTACCCCGATTATGGGCATGTTGATGGGCGTGATTGAACGAGCGGGTGAGCTGCGTGTAGAAGTACCGGATACCAATGAAAGCAAAGAGCTGATGAAATTCTGCCGTAAGTTTACGGTGCCGCTGCGTAATGCGATGCGGCAGGAAAAGCTCTTGCTGGCAAAGGAAAATCCCCATCGTCCCATAATCCATGTTTTTTTCATTGCTTCGGGTTGCTGTTATGTGGGGTATTCCTACAGTAATAACAATTCCCGTTTTTATATGGGTATTCCCCGCCTGAAATTTCCGTCAGATGCGCCAAGCCGTTCAACGCTGAAACTGGAAGAAGCTTTTCATGTATTCATCCCTTATGACGAGTGGGAAGAACGTCTGGATAGCGGTCTTCATGCCGTCGATCTTGGTGCCTGTCCGGGAGGATGGACTTACCAGCTTGTTAAGCGTGGCATGCTGGTTCAGGCGATAGACAATGGCCCGATGGCTGACAGCCTGATGGATACCGGACAGGTGAAGCATCACCGTGTGGATGGCTTTAAATATGAACCATCAGTGAAAAACGTTCATTGGTTGGTGTGTGACATGGTTGAGAAACCGGCAAAAGTTGCTCAGCTGATGACTGATTGGTTGGTGAAAAGCTGGTGCCGGGAGGCGATCTTCAATCTTAAGCTGCCGATGAAAAAACGCTACGAAGAAGTTGCTCATATATTGCAGAGAATAGAGCAGCAACTGAAAGAGAATGGTGTCAATGCTCAGATTCAGGCGAAACATTTGTATCACGATCGTGAAGAAGTCACGGTACATGTTCGTCGCATGTGGTCTGTATATGCCCATGAGCGCGATTTTTAATCAGAGAGGATGATCAATGAACTCTTGGTTGTTTTAGAAATAATCAATTAAGGAAAGAAAAAAATAAATAGATAATTCTTTCTTAGAGCTAATTTACCGTAGTAAAAAACAGTATTATTTATTAATAAATAATACTGTTTCTTTGTTGTCAAAAAAAATCATTCGAGAATTAATAATTAAATATATAAACCAAATTTGTTTAATATATATGCTAAAAAGATATATTGATTGTTTTTACATGAGAAAGAACTAGCGCTATTTTGTTCTGGAGTTTTATTTCCGGGATCGACCGGAAAGAATTAAAAACTCTTGCTCCCGTTATTTTAAATATTTCGGGTTTTAAGATAGTTGTCTCGTGTACAGGAGATTTATATGACCTCAAAGAAAAAATATACCTATGTGGGGTTATCTGATTCTAATTTTGTTCAGGATGTAAATGCATTTCTCAAAGCCTACGTTCCGAATTATGATCCTTCTATTCGCGTTGCTCATAAGCCATTAGGCGATAAAGCGCCTGATGAGCTTTTGAGAGGTGATTACCATTGGTCGGGTAAGGTAGTGCATTCTGGAACGGTAGAATTGTCATATCATTTTTTACAGACAGCACCCTCTGTTATGCCTCTATTCGATATTAGTGGATTCAGTTCCTTTAATAATGAACAAAAAGAGGCTGCGAGGCTTTCCCTACAATCTTGGTCTGATGTCGCTAATGTAAAATTCACCGAAGTCAGTAAACTCTCAGGGGCCAATATTACCTTTGGCTTCTTTGATTATAGTGAGACGGGAGATTATGCATTTGCGACTTTACCAAGAGGACAGAAGTTAACGTATTCTTGGTATAATTCTGAGAGTCATACTTTCAAAGATAATGACATCGGTGTAAATGGATATGGGCGTCAAACATTTGTCCATGAAATCGGTCATACATTAGGTTTGGAACATCCCGCTGAGTATGATGCTTCTGATAAAGTCAGGCCGACTTATAATAATGTCGCTGAATACTTCGAAGATAGCCGTGCTTATACCGTGATGAGTTATTTTCAGGAGCGCTATACGGGGCAGGATTACAAAGGGAATTACTCATCGGCACCATTACTGAATGATATTTCCGCCATTCAGGAACTCTATGGTGCGAATATGGAAACCCGTAAGGGTGATACCGTATATGGTTTCAATTCTAATACCGATCGTGATTTCCTGACAGCAACTGATGCTAACAGCAAACTGTTATTCAGTGTTTGGGATGCTGGCGGCGAAGATACCTTTGATTTCTCTGGTTTTAGCCAAAATCAGCGTATTAATCTGAATGAAGGTGCTTTTTCTGATGTTGGTGGCTTGAAAGGCAACGTTTCTATCGCTCGCGGCGTCGTTATTGAGAATGCGATTGGTGGTAGCGGTGACGATATTCTGGTCGGTAACAGCGCAGATAACACCCTTAAAGGTGGTGCCGGAGACGACATTATTTATGGCGGTCTGGGCGGTGATCATCTTTGGGGCGGTGAAGGCAAAGATACCTTTGTTTATCTGAGCGGTAAAGAATCACTGAAAGACAATCCAGACTGGATCCACGATTTTACCTCCGGTGAAGACAAGATCGATCTCTCTTACTTCAATTTCGGTGGTCGCGGCGATATCAAATTTGTAAATTCGTTCTCAGGTGAGGCTGGAGAAGTTCTGCTTACTTATGATAAAGCGAATGATGTAAACGATTTGGCGATTAGCCTCGGCGGTGATCTGGCTGGCAATGATTTTCTGGTGAAAGTTATCGGGCAACCGTTGACTGAGTCTGATTTCATCGTCTGATGATGTCATCACTATAACTGAATATTGCCGTATTCCTTTATGAATACGGCAATTCTGTAGAAAGGAGGTAACCGTGTTATATCGCTGTCTTGGGACAATACCTGTTTTCTCATTCTTATCAAAATCGAGTTTATCGATAATTTTGTCCCTTTTTCTTGTAGGAGGATGTATGGCCAGTAGTTTGAGACTTCCCCCCGCTGATGAGTTGAAAGGATTCTGGCAACTTTCAGATGGGCATCAGCTATGCAGTATCGAATTAACCGATACCCGTTTACCCGAAGGCTCAATTTGGGCATTGAACGGTGCTCCTTGCTTGACGGAGTTGCTTGGAGAATCCGTTGAAGGATGGCGTCCGACACCCGATGGCATCACATTGACCGATGATGATGGCAATAGTTTGGCCTTTTTTGGGCATGAGTCTGAACAATGGGTTGCCTATCTTGTTGATGGCAGGGAGTTGGTCATGACATTTAGTGGCACCGCGAATGCAGTGACAAAATAAAAATGATGAAGGGATTGCTGTGAAATTACGTTTTCCGAAAGATGAGATAACGGATGTTATCCGTGCACGCAGCAAAGTATTCTGGACTATCGGACTATTTACGGCCTGTATCAATTTGCTGATGCTGGTTCCTTCCGTCTATATGCTTCAAGTATATGATCGGGTACTGCCATCCAGTAATGAAATGACTTTACTGATGTTGACTCTGATCACGCTTGGCATGTTTGCCATTATGGGAGGACTGGAATATATCCGAAGTATGGTGGTGATCCGCATTGGCAGTCAGTTTGATATGGGTCTGAACCAGAGGATTTATACCGCTTCATACGAATCCAACTTAAAAAGTGGCTCAACAGATGCGGGGCAGATGCTCAATGATTTGGCGACTATTCGCCAGTTCCTCACAGGGAATGCACTGTTTGCCTTTTTTGATGCGCCGTGGTTTCCCATTTACCTGTGCGTCATTTTTCTGTTTAGCCCCTATTTGGGATTGTTGGCGTTGGTTGGGGCGATCATTCTGATTTTTCTGGCGGTATTGAACCAATGGTTATCCCAGGCACCTTTAGCGGAAGCAAGCCATCTTTCTTTACGTTCAGCGAATCTGGCCAGTACTAATTTGCGCAATGCTGAAGTGATTGAAGCACTCGGAATGTTGCCTGTATTGCGTCATCGCTGGTTTGGGTTACATGAGCGCTTTCTGAATTTTCAACGTATTGCCAGTGAACGGGCTGCGTCCATTACGGCGCTGACCAAAACGGTGCGCTTGGCTTTGCAATCGTTGATTCTGGGCTTGGGAGGCTGGTTGGCGATTGAGGGGAATATTACTCCGGGAATGATGATTGCAGGTTCTATTTTGATGGGACGGGCGTTATCCCCGATTGAGCAATTGATACAAGCCTGGAAGAGCTGGAGTGCTGCCCGCTTGTCATGGCAGCGGCTGGATGCGTTATTGAAAGCTCAGCCAGAACGCAAAAGTGGCATGTCATTGCCGCCGCCTAAGGGCACATTGCTGTTGGAGAACGTCTCAGCAATGCCACCCGGCAGAATGCGAGCAATTCAACATCAATCAGCTCAAAATCCGGTGCCGAAAAATAGCCAGCATGTCTTGCAGGATCTCAGCTTCGCCTTAAGCAGTGGTGATGTTCTGGGGATAATTGGTCCCAGCGCGTCAGGAAAATCTACATTGGCTCGTTTGCTGGTGGGGATCTGGCCGGCACAGGAAGGTGTAGTACGGCTTGATGATGCAGATATTTACCAGTGGAATAAAGATGAATTGGGTGCATCCATTGGTTATCTGCCGCAGGACATTGAACTGTTTGGTGGCACGATTGCTGAGAATATCGCGCGTTTTAATGACGTCGAACCTGAAAAAGTTATTGAGGCGGCTAAAAAAGCAGGCGTCCACGAGTTGGTGCTTAATCTTGAACAGGGTTATGACACGGTGATTGGTACGGGTGGTACGGGGCTGTCCGGTGGACAAAAGCAGAGAATTGGTCTGGCTCGTGCCTTGTATGGCAATCCATCGTTTGTGGTATTGGATGAACCTAACTCTAATCTGGATGATATTGGTGAAAAGGCGCTGAACAGTGCGATAGCTCAGTTGAGGGAACAGGGCAAAACAGTGGTGCTCATCACCCATCGACCTTCATTGCTTTCGCAAACTAACAAGATTCTGCTGCTGGTTCAGGGAAAAATGAAAATGTTTGGCCCTTCACAGCAGGTTATGGCGGCGCTATCTCAGGCTCAGCCTTCGTCACAAGTACAGTCTTCGTCACAAGTGCAGTCTTCGTCACAAAAACAGTCAGACGCGATCTAACGTACTTCGTAACATGATTCAGCCGTATTGCAGTTTTTGGGATATTTCAATCTGGGAGTAAAAATGCCCTATCGAACTCATACAAAAGATGCCTCAAAAGAAGCATCAGGATTATTGCCGCTGGATGCGAATCGTTACCTGCGAACCGGCTGGCTAATTATTGGTATTGGCATTTTAGGTTTTTTCATCTGGGCGGCGTTTGCACCACTTGATAAAGGCGTTGCATCTTCCGGCACTGTTGTGGTGGATGGCAACCGTAAAACGGTACAGTCTCCCGTTAGCGGTATTATCAGGCAAATTCAGGTCAAGGAAGGCGAGTATGTCAAGGCAGGGCAGGTTTTGGTTCAGCTCAGCCAAGTACAAGTCAATGCTCAGATTGATTCCCTGAAACAGCAGCTTTATACCAAATTGGCAACGGAAGCCCGATTGCTGGCTGAACAGCAAGGAGTGGATGCGATTGTCTTTCCGCCTACTTTACTGACCCGGCAATCGGAACCCCGTATTCACGACATTCTGGCGTTGCAGAAACAGCTTTTTTTGTCACGTCGTGAAATGTTGCGAAGTGATTTGACCGGGATGCAGCAAGCGGAAGAGGGCCTGAATGCCCAAGTTAAAGGGTTGAGGGAAGCGCTGACGAGTAAGCAGCAACAGTTAATCTCGCTCAAGGAGCAGGTCACGAACCTGCGGCCTTTGACAGAAGAGGGATATTTTCCCCGTAATCGTTATCTGGAATTGCTGCGTAATCAAAGTGAATTGAGTGGCAATATGGCTGAGATGACGGGGCGCATTGGCCAGCTTGAAAAGCAGCGACAGGAAACACAGCAGAAGGTGATCCAGCGTCAGGCAGACTACCAGCGTGAAGTACGCAGCCAGCTGGCAGATGTGCAGGTATTGGCCAATGAATTGAAAAATAATCTTGAAACCGCGCAGTTTGATTTATCTCACACGTCAATTATAGCGCCGGTAGATGGCTCGATAGTCGGCTTAACTGTGTTTACTCAAGGCGGAGTGGTCGCTTCCGGTGAGAAGTTGATGGAAATCCTGCCGGCCCAAAGTGTGCTGGAAGTAGAAGCGCGTTTGATGGTCAATCTGATTGATAAAGTGACTGTCGGGCAGGATGTTGATTTGATGTTTACTGCATTTAATCAGAACCGAACGCCGAAAATCACGGGAAATGTGGCGGTGATTTCTGCCGACCGTTTGGTGGATGGGGTCACAAGGGAACCTTATTACCAGATGCGATTGAGGGTTACTCCTGAAGGCATGGAAAAACTGGCGGGCTTGCATATCAAGCCGGGGATGCCGGTTGAGGTGTTTGTCAAAACCGGCTCACGCTCTCTGTTGAGCTATCTTTTCAAGCCATTGATTGATAGGGCATCTACATCGCTGATTGAGGAATAATGGAGATGTTGAAATATCACTACCTTGTTAATAAGTGTTCTCTGTTATTGCTGCTGCTTTTGACTGTACTGTGGTCGATACTTTTTCCCTGTTCTGTTAAAGCGCTTTCCTTAACGGAGGCTTATGCGCTGGCATTGCAGAATGATCCCACCTTTCAGGCTGCAATCAAAGAGCAGGAAGCCGGGCAGGAAGAAAAAAATCTTGGGCTGGCAGAACTGCTGCCCAAGTTATCACTCAGCTACCAGAATGCACCTAAAAATTGGCAGAAAATGGAATCTCATTCTGTAGACAGATGGCGCAGAACCGTCAAAGAGAGACGTGACCGGCAATATGACAGTTATAACGGTGCAATTATTCTGACTCAGCCGTTGTTCGATTTCGAAGCATGGGCGCGTTATCGGACTCGTCAGGCTTATGCATTGATGAGTGATGCCCGCTTTCGGGCTGATAGCCAGCAATTGGCGGTCAGGGTAGTAAACAGTTATGTGACGGTGGCCTATGCGCAGGATAAGCTGGCGCAGATCATGCAGCAACGGGCCGTCTATGAGGAGCAACTGGAACGTAATCAGAAACTATTTTCCTCTGGTGAAGGTACCCGTACTGATGTGGCAGAAACGCAGACTCGCTATAGTCAGGTACTGGCTGATGAATTGACGGTACAGGATGAATTGGATGCCGCTATCCGTGACTTGCAGTTATTGGTTGGAATCTCGCTGCCGATGGATTTACCTGTTAATCGTTTATCAGACGCTCCACACTTCAAAGCCATTAAACTCAATTCAGAACGCTATGCTGATTGGGAGAAACTGGCACTACACCAGAATCCACAATTAGCGGCTGCCCGTCAGAAAGTTGATATGGCGTATCAGGATATCGAACGCAATCGGGCAGGATACCTCCCGAAAGTGGAGTTGTACGCTTCCCATAGCGAAAACAAATCCAGTAGCGATAACAGTATCGATCAAAAGTACCGGACAGATTCCGTTGGCCTGCGGGTTTCCATGAATCTCTATAATGGCGGGGGAACTGCGGCGGCATTGCGTCAATCGGCAGCAAATTATGGCAAGACAAAATATGAGATGGATGCCCAGACGGGAGAAATCCTGAATGCACTAAGACGCAATTATAACGCCTGCGTAAATGGCGAAAAACGCATACGAGCCTATGAAACAGCGGTGGAAGCGGCTGCATTACAAGTGAAAGCTACTCAGAAAAGCGTGGCGCTGGGCCAGCGAGTGAATGTCGATATCCTGAATGCTGAACAACAACTCTATACTGCCCGCCGGGATCTGTCTCAGGCGAAATATGATTATATGAAAGCCTGGATTGGGTTACTGAATGAATCAGGAAAATTAAATGGTGAACATATTAAATTAATTTCTGATTATTTTGGTTGACCTGATTTTATATAAAGTAACTCTTTTTATTGTTTTAATTATATTTAATAAGTTATAGATGAAACAGCATGTCCGATGATAAAGGCATGCTGTTTTTTATTAGCTGAAACTCGGAATACATTGGATATGAATGCTTAATGGGATAGATTCTGACTTTCTATGATTGATTCTATGATGCATGACTCAGCCTGAGTTGCTGTAAATTCCCCTGTAGCGATAAATCAGTTTTTAAGGAGGCCACTTCGCGGCTGATATAAGCCATTTCTTTGTGATTTTCTAATTTCTTCCGCCATTTATCGGGTTGATTTTCCAGTCCCTGAAATAAGTTATCCAGCGATCCGGCTTGTTGTAACAAAGTAACCGCTGTTTTGGGGCCAATTCCCTGGACCCCGGGAATTTTACTGCTGCTGATACCAGCCAGTCCCCAATAATCGGGAAGTTGGTCAGGGGTAACGCCAAACTCTTGCTGAACAAAAGGCAGATCCAGCCAGCGTTTCTGGAAGTAATCACGAATTTGGATATTGGGGGAAAGAAGCTGGCAATAACCTTTATCCGTTGAAACTATCGTGACCTGATGCCCGGAACCGGAAATTTTAGTTGCCAGTGTTGCGGCTAAATCATCTGCCTCATGTCCTTCTGCATGCCAACAAGCGACGCCCAGTGCATTGAATGCCTGCTTAATCAGCGGCATTTCCTGCTGTAGATCGTCCGGCATGGCAGAGCGCCCCGCTTTATAGTCGGGAAGTAGTTGATGGCGCCAGCTATGGCCCCGATCATCTTCATCAAACACTGCTACTGCGTGGGTTGGTGATGCGTGCATGATTAATTGCTTTAAAGCATGTTCGCAGGCAGGAACACAAGGGTTTCCCTGTACTGCATGGATGCGCCGAATCAGATTCAGGGCGTCTACAATCAAAAGGTGTATCATGGTTATTATGCTCCGTCCGTGGATTCATTCCCTGGCATCAGCCTCATTGAATATTAGTGAGTTTATTTGATTATCTCATAACAGGGTTCATAAGCAGTACCACCGGGCAATTTCATGCGATCCTGTCCCACAAAATCTTTCAGTAGGTTATCCATGCGATGCATGATGTTTGCATCACCATGTATTTTGAATGAACCGTATTTCTCGATAGCATGAATACCGGCCTCTTTTACATTCCCCGCCACAATACCGGAAAATGCACGTCGCAGGTCTGAGGCGAGTTTTTCGGGTGACTGATTAGGGTATAAATTCAGATTAGCCATATTGTCATGACATGGGATAAACGGAGTCTGTAAATCGGGATGGATTTTTATTGACCAGTTGAAGCTGTAAGCGTCGCCGGTGGAACGACGGCTTTCTTTGACGAGCGGCATGGCTTTTTTCATTATGCGAGCCACTTCAGCCGGATCATCTACGATAATCTTATAGTACTGGCGCGCCTGAACTCCCAGAGTATTAACGATAAATTCATCCAGCACATGGAAGTAATCCGCACTCTCTTTAGGCCCGGTCAAGACCAGAGGCAAGACTTGCTCTTTATTGTCAGGATTCATCAGGATCGCCAGCAGATACAACAGCTCTTCTGCTGTTCCCACGCCACCCGGAAAAATAATTATGCCGTGAGCCATACGGACAAATGCTTCCAGCCGTTTTTCGATATCGGGCATGATAATCAGTTCATTTACCAGCGGATTAGGTGGCTCAGCCGCGATAATTGAAGGCTCGGTAAGGCCGACGAAACGACTTTTCTGGTAGCGTTGCTGTGCATGTCCTACCGCCGCGCCTTTCATCGGTGCTTCCATTGCTCCGGGGCCACAGCCAGTACAGATATTCAGTTCACGCAATCCCAGCTCATTCCCCACCTTGCGCCCGTAAAGGTATTCATTTTCATTGATAGAATGACCTCCCCAACAAACAACCATATTAGGGTCTTCTGCGAGATGAAGGGCTTTGGCGTTACGCAGGATAGAAAATATGGTGCTGGTAATGTGTATACCATTTTCCATATTCAGATGATGTATTATCTGCTCGTTGGCAATTTTTTCGTGAACGAACAGAATATCCCGTAGCACGGCGAACAGGTTGGCTTGCAGGGCGCGAATGATTTTGCCATCAACGAAAGCAGCTTCTGGTGGATTAACAAGTTCCAGCTTCACACCACGTTCCCTGCGCAGTACGTTGATGTCAAAATCTTCATATTTCGACAGCAGCTCTTTGCTGTTATCGGTTTGGCTCCCCGAATTAAGAACCGCCAGTGAACAGTTACGGAACAGGCGGTATAAATCACTGCTTGCGCTTCGCTTAAGCATGTCTACTTCAAGCTGAGAGAGTAAATCCATTGATCCTAATGGGCTGACATGTGTAATCAAGAATGGCTCCTTTTCCCCTGAGGGATCTCCTCAATAATGATTGTATCCGGAATAATTGTTTCCAGCCGTTTGGCTACCTGTCACTAAGCGGTATCATTCGATTACTGGCGGGCTAACCTTCCTGTTGCCGGAGTAAATTCTTCGTTACTGCGCCACGGGTTGATATCCAGACCTCCCCGACGGGTATAACGGGCATAAACGGTGAGCTTTTCAGGTGAGCATAATGTCTTTATGTCATTGAAGATACGCTCAACACACTGCTCATGAAATTCGTTGTGATGACGGAAAGAAACTAAGTAACGCAATAACTTTTCCTGATCGATTTTTTCACCTTTATAGTGAATCATGACAGAACCCCAGTCGGGTTGATTAGTGATCAGGCAATTTGATTTGAGCAAATGGCTGACTAAAGTTTCTTCAATGACAGGGCCGATTGCAGCATGATTAAGATAATCGCGATTGAACTGATAATCATCAATTTCAATATCCTGATTATCGATGCATTCACCCTCAAACTCGGCAATTGGCTGCTGGCTGAAATCGTGCAGAGGATATAAAACAACCTCAATATTGCCGTTAGCACACGCCGATAAATCTTTTTGCAGGGTTTTTTGTACCGTTTCCCAGTCAGCAAAGCGCGTTTGATTAAAGCTGTTCAGATAAAGCTTAAAGCTTTTTGATTCAATAAGATTTTCACTGGCTGAATCCAGACTGATGTGGCCGATGGCAACTTGGGGAATGCCACGTGCGTTGAGCCAGGAGAGTTCGTACATTGTCCAGATATCCGCACCGTGAAAAGGGAGATTTTCAGGATATAGCCCGAGGGGTTCACGGTTCATACTGCGGGGAACTGCCTGTAATAAAGTAGGATCGTAATTATCTCGGTAGGGGGTTGGCTTGCCTAACGTAAGTTGGGAAAGTGCCTGATTATCCTGATATAAAGACATTAGGGTTCCTTAAAACTGAAGTTTTTTTAGACTATGAGGTAAGTCTGTAGTGTATCAAGGAATCCTAAAGCTTCGTATTTTTATTGTGCATTATTCGCCATGTTCACCGAGCCATCGTAGAGCTGCTTTTGCAAGACTGAGTCTTTTTTCTCCGTTCCGCCGTCTATTGACTTTTGGGTCATTCATATCTGAATGTCGGGCTAAATAGGCATCAATGAGTAATAAATTGATAGCTTGGTTGAAAAATACTATTCGATAATTCTAGCCTGTCTTCTTATCTGTATTTAGCTCCGAAAATTTAGGTGATTAATGTTTATTTTTGGTGTGTTTTAATATTGCTGAATTGTTAGTTTTCGCTTTTTTTATTTTCAATTTGGTTTATATCATTAAATAGGCTTACTCTATGCATTTTATTTCTCCACCAATTGATAACTAAATAAATTTTCATAATAGTGAGAGTTTGTAACCTTGTCCCCCGCGTCGCGGGGGACAAGGTTTACTCCTATCATTTTGAAACGCTATTTAGTAAGAATAAGAATACCTACTAGTTATTAGAGTTATATTAATCAGGAAATAACTTATCCAATAATGGAGATCTAAATACGTGATGTGGATCATATTTCTGCAATGTGGCAACTGCCGAACGCCAATTGTTATCAGCTGGCAAACCATCAGTAAATGAAGTCGGAATTATTTTTGTCAGGACATGCTTATCCTCCCATGCGGCGTTAGAACTGTAAGCCCAACCTTTACTCCATTCAACACGGGCAGAAGCGTAAGAGCCATCAAATTCTTTGAATAGCCATTGTTCAAATTGGTGACAAAACTCAATGGAGTATGGAGTATCAGGAAAGGTCAGAACATCGAGCCAGACAGCGACATCCCACTCAGGATGATCCAAATGGGGACGAATGGCGGATAAACTGGGAACAACTGCTCCTTTATGCATTACATCAGCGGGATCATCTAATCCGGTGACTCTAACTTCGATAGGGCCGTTGATGGGATATCGTCCCTGACTTGCAAATTTACGCATTAACCTTTGCAACTCGGTATAAAATTTATTCAGTACAAGCTGAATATCAGCACGGCGAGTTAATACCGCATAACCATTCGCCGTAACGCGCAATGTTGTTGGCTTTACATACAGCAGCAGGTTTTTGCTCCAGCCCCAAATATCTTTTCCGTCGCCTTGTAAGGAGGCATGTGCCAGCTCATATTGTATTTTACTTATTTCAGATGTTATCTGTGGGAAATGAGACAGAATATTATCCAGGATATTCGATATGGCGGGAGGAATATTGTCGGAAAATGGATAGTTATAGGGAGCCTTAACTTCAACACTTGAGACGGGTTTGGTTGGTGCCACACTCCAGACTTTCAGCCACGGAATATCCGTAAAGGGAAATAAAATTATTTCAGCCCGACCGCTTTTATCCAGAAAGTGGCTAAAAGTTCGGTTCTTTTTTGAGTCTTTTGGCTGGGCAAATAACTCAGCAGCGGGAATATCTGTAAAGCTTTGGCAGCGTAAGCGCTGGT
This sequence comes from Xenorhabdus littoralis, assembly GCF_033949345.1. NCBI lineage: Bacteria > Pseudomonadati > Pseudomonadota > Gammaproteobacteria > Enterobacterales > Morganellaceae > Xenorhabdus > Xenorhabdus littoralis. The sequence goes on along the minus strand of NZ_VCDP01000020.1, from coordinate 32,899 downwards.
TTTTACCTGCTTGAAACTGAACTTCCAAAATCAGGGCGCTGCCTAAGTGAGTTAATAGAGGTGCGCAATTTGGATCACTTCGCTCAAATCGCTTAATGGTATATTGCTGGCTTTCTGTATCCCATACGACAGCAGACAGGGACAATATCGTATTACTTAAAGAACCAAATGTATGACCGGGTTGCAGCGTTTCGTCGACTGCTTTAATGGCGGTTCCGTGTCCGCCGATTGCGAGAACACCCCCTAATGTTAAATCACCGGGGGCTGGGGTGGCGATGAAACCAACGCCTTTATTCTCCATTTTAGTCATGAGTGTTTCCATCAATACGCCTGTTTGTGCTGTAACGATGGAGAATTGAGAGTGATGCTCTATATTGACAAGAGTGAAATGTTTAGAAAGATCCATCAATATTACGCGATTTTTGGCAGTGCTCTCTGTTTCTAATAGCTCTGTTTCTAATAGTTCTGTTTCTAATATGAGTGGTGACCAGTTATGAGACTGTCCGACGGCTCTTAGCTTATAATTCTCCTTCCATGCCCAGTTGACAACTGAAATAACTTCTTCATTAGAATGAGGTATACAAAAGGGAATATTATCAACTTCGATTTCCCCGGACCAATTTTTAAATGTTTTCTTTTTACATGTTACATTTTTCGGAAAGTTAGGTAAGTAACATTCAATTTCTGAAATGATATCTTTTTGTGATGGACTATTTCCTTTTTGGATTGTTCTGGATGTAACCATTTTCTTATTTCCTTAATATTTTATTTGGTTGGGTTTGTTTTTAATATAAATTTCAAAATAAATCCATTAATTGAGATAATGGTTTGTTTTGAAAATAAAAATCAAGGGGATTATTCAAAGTTGGTATTAATGTAGTAATTTATTAAATAGTCGGTATTTTCATATCTATTATTTAATAGATGAGATTAAACAGAAAATAATCTTTCTAATAATGGCGATCTAAATACGAGATGTGGATCGTATTTTTTCAATAAAGCAACCGCAGAGACTTAACAACCGCGAGTACATGATCAACAAATTTTTAAAGTCACGATATCCATATTTGACATCAGGAGAGAAAGTCGACAGGTAATGTTTATGTTGGGTAGCTATACTCTTACTGAGTAGAGTATTATCTTTTTTTCTTATTTCGGTGTGTGCATTATTTTATAATCTTTATTTTTGAAATTATATTTTTTGTGATTTTTATATTTTAAATAATGATCTTGAATGAACGTATACTAAACAGATGGTGTTATAGATTGTATTATGATCCTTCAATTTTATTGAAATAGACGATAGCGATTTAGGAGATACAGCTCATATCAATATTTTTTCATAAAATGGTCACATGATCCCTTGGTTGCTATTTTGCTAAAAAGTGTATAGGAATAAGCAGAATAACATTACAAACCTGAAAATGTGGATAATATAATCATATGATCTTTAACGTAACAGAGGCTCTCTCTGACTTTACCCGGCGTTATATTGAATTGTGGCAAGAAAAAACGGGATTTCCACCCGTCAGTAGTGATCTCTATGGTATACCTTCACCTTGCATTGAGCGCACGGGTGATGAGGTGGTGCATTGGCTTCCTCAGCCATTTTCTATTCAAGAAAAGCTCAACAAGGTAGAAGCAGCACTGGAAATCAGTTTGCAGGAATCTATCCACGATTACTATGTAACGCAGTTTGCCGGGGATATGACCGCCAATTTTGAGGGACAAAACCTCAGTTTGATTCAGGTATGGAGTGAAGATGACTTTATTCGGTTGCAGGAAAATCTTATTGGTCATCTTGTCACACAGAAACGGTTAAAGCTTTCACCAACCGTATTTATTGGGACTACTGATTCCGATATGGGTTTGATTTCTATCTGTAATTTGAATGGGCAGGTTATTCTTGAGCAGTTTGGCAGCCATGAACGGACAGTCTTATCCGCAGATTTAGCCAGTTTCCTTTCTACCCTTAAACCCGTTGCGTGCAACTAATTGCAGATATTGGTTTGATTTTTTGTAAGAGATATCTCACATGAAACGTGAGATATCTCTATTAATCATGGCGTGAATATTATTCGCTGATATTATTTTCATGGTATATCAATAACATGAGTTTTTAGATTGCAATTCCTTTTTGTTGCATCACTCATAATCCGATTCAGTTACTTGTTTCAATGGCCTGAATATTAGATCCTGTCACCGTTCCTTAAGGAACCACAGTAAAATAATAACCAGGGAATAAATCCACCGGGAAGGTGGTTCAAGGATGGCTAAGGTACAGGCAGGAGCGCGGATACAATCATCGCCAGATACTATCAGTATAATAATTGAGCAGTACAACGATTGAGTAAAGGATAACTGACAGGGACGTATTTTTGTCAGGGAATGAGCAGGGAGCGACCTATTTAGCAGGATTGCTATGACAGCCAGTCTAAGAGGAGAGATATTATCTCTCCTCTTTTTTTATTTCGTTTTACCTTACTGCAAGTTTTCCGCTGAAATCACATCAATGATACTCTTACGTCCCAATGACGTGGTGGCAGTTTCTGTCATCTGAGCAATAAATAATAATCAGACGAAATATCATGAGTATTGAGAAACAAATTCTGCATAAATTACAGCTAATTGAAGACACCATGAAAATGGTTGATGTGTGGCAAACTTATCCTCCTAAACCTGAAGCCTTTGACAGTAAAGAACCTTTCGCTATTGATACAATGTCTGCGAATGAGTGGCTTCAGTGGGTGCTCATGCCAAGAATGCGGGCTTTGATAGAGCAGAAAGTTAACTTGCCGACGGCATTTTCCATCGCACCGTATTTTGAAGAGGCTTATAAAGAAGAAACAGAGCGTTACTTGCCTTTGCTTGAACATCTGAAGGAATTGGACAATCTGTTTGTTCAGGGTAATTAATATATGCTGGATATTATTTATCAGGATGAACATATCGTTGCAGTCAATAAGCCTGCGGGATGGCTGGTTCACCGTAGCTGGCTGGATCGTCATGAAACCGTGTTTGTGATGCAGACACTGCGAGATCAAATCGGACAACATGTTTTTCCTGTTCATCGATTGGATAAGCCAACTTCCGGCGTTTTATTGATGGGACTGTCAAGTGAGGTTGCAAGATCACTTTCCCAACAATTTGAATTGCACCATATACAAAAAACATATCATGCGATCGTACGTGGTTATGTTGAAAACGATGGTATTATCGACCATGCCCTAATGGAGCAGTTGGACAAAATTGCGGATAAATTTGCTGATACTGATCGAGAGGCCCAATCAGCAATGACGCATTACCGTTCATTGGCAAAAATTGAGTGTCCGGTTGAAATCGGACGTTACCCAACATCACGTTTCAGTTTGTTGGAGCTGACGCCAAAAACGGGTCGTAAGCATCAATTGCGGCGGCATATGGCTCATATCCGACATCCTATTATCGGCGATACCACGCACGGCGATTTGCGACAAAACCGGGGCGTTGCTAAATATTATCAAACTGGCAGGTTAATGCTGCATGCTAGCCATCTGCAACTCAAACACCCCGTAACAGGAGAAGATCTTCTTCTGACAGCACGGTGGGATGCATCGTGGAAACATTTACTTGAACAATTTGGTTGGCAGGGTATTGTTCCTGATTTGGAATGTTTATTTACTCATGAATGAACGCAGTATCAAACCGATTAAAGAGATCAATATTTATGGCAAAAATTGGTGTTTTCGTTGGTACAATTTATGGTAATGCTTTAGCCGTTGCGGAAGAAGCGCAGCAGATCCTAGGACAGCAAGGGCATGAAGTTGAGATTTTTGAAGACGCGACCTTAGCGCAATGGCAACAATATTTGCAACAGGTTGTGTTAGTCATCACTTCAACGACAGGACAAGGTGATCTTCCTGATAATATCGAGCCACTTTATGCAGATCTGAATGATAAATTGGGTTACCAGCCCGACTTGCGTTACGGTGTGATTGCGTTAGGTGATAGTAGTTACGACACTTTCTGCGGTGGTGGTCGTACTTTTGATAAATTATTGCAAGAACATAAAGCCAAACGAGTCGGAGAAGTATTGTTGATCGATGCGATTGAAGTGGTTGAACCGGAAGTCTTCGCCCAAAACTGGATTGAGACGTGGGGGACTTTGCTGTAGATAGCTTTTTGGTAGGTAGTTTTTGTAGATAGTTTTTTGTCGCACCGCTTATGCCTTTATTGTATTCGGGACATCGGAGAGGATAAGCGGTGTATAATATTGCTGCCGTAATTACTTACGGGTCAGCTTTTCCAAATCAGCTTCAATTTCTGCAATCTTATTAGCAACAACAGCTTCGAGATGACGTAAATCGTCGAGGATTTTGTGCTTCAAATCCACTTCAATCTGATCATGTTTGCAAATCTGATCCAGTTCTTCTATCGCATAACGAAGGTTGGTGTTGATCTCTTTGACTTCTTTGTAGCCCAGGCTTGAATTCTCGTCAGAGATGGTCTTAAGTTGACGTGGATACTTAAATTTAACGCTTTTGGCGAAGAATTCGCCCTTATCTTTGCGGAAATAAATCTTCAGAATATCGTTATTCGCTTCCTGACGGAGACTATAGCGATCAATATCTTCAGGATGCGTGATCCCCAAACTTTTCAAATTATCGTACATAGCGCGTCACCTAGTCACCTAAATGAAATGGAAAGGCAAAAAAATAGTGGATTTATTATCCATTTTGACGTTGTTAAAAGTCAATTGGTTAATGGTGATTGAGAGAGTTAAAGTACATTTTCATGGAATTTTACGTTTTTATTTTAAACGTCATTAGAACAATAAAAATACAATTTCAGTTATTGATTTGATATCAACATGACCCTATTATTAACCAAGTATATTTATTAATCTGCGAAAGGTGATGTTTTTAGATTAGGGGGAAGCATGCCATTTCATCTTGAAAATATAGATAAGGTTGCTGCTGATTTCAGTCACTTGAATGAATCTGTACGCAATCAGGCACTGTATAACATCCTTAATCTATCGGCTCACGAGATAGTAAAGGATGTTGATGAGTTAATTCTATCGCCGGGGTATCGATTGGTCCGGGTTGATAGTCGATTAAATTTGAATAGAACTCACTTTGAACTTGCTTTATTGTGCGATATCACCGATGAAGTAGTTTATTATAATAAAGTGATAGTTACTAATGATGTAGAACTTAATTGCAGGCCTGTATCTCAAGTTTTGATTTGGCGCACACGAAAACCACAGCATAAATCCGCGCTAACTGATTTGGCTTCAAAAATATTCTTTCATTATTTGATTAAAAGTTATGATGTTGTAGCTTCTGATATCAACCAAACGACTGAAGGTATGTCATTCTGGCAGGCCAGAATGTATGAAGCGTTACATTATGGATTATACGTCTATGGCTATGATGTTATGAGTGCCGATATGATACAAATCTCTAATGAGAATGACGTGGGTAATTATCAGTCTTGGTTATGGGGCAGCTCAGAGCATTACATGAATAGATTAGCCATAATCTCTAAGATACGACTACCAAATCAACGAAATGATTTCACTTAAAGTAAAATGTTCTTCGGCGTGAATTCTTAAAATAGCGGATGTGTCATCCGCTATTTTTGAAATATTAGTCAATATTTCTCAGCAATTCATTAATACCAACTTTACCACGAGTCTTGGCGTCAACTTTCTTCACGATAACGGCGCAGTACAGGCTGTAGCTGCCATCTTTTGAAGGAAGATTACCGGATACCACGACAGATCCCGCAGGTACGCGGCCATAATGGATTTCACCGGTTTCACGGTCGTAGATTTTGGTGCTCTGGCCTATATAAACACCCATTGAAATCACCGAGCCTTCTTCCACGATAACGCCTTCCACGATTTCAGAACGTGCGCCGATAAAGCAGTTATCTTCAATAATGGTCGGATTAGCCTGCAATGGCTCCAGAACGCCGCCAATGCCAACGCCGCCGGATAAGTGAACATTTTTGCCGATCTGTGCACAGGAACCTACAGTTGCCCAAGTATCTACCATCGAGCCTTCATCTACATAGGCTCCGAGGTTGACGTATGATGGCATCAGCACAGTGTTACGGGCGATATAGGCACCTTGGCGGACAGCCGCAGGAGGCACGACGCGGAATCCTTCTTTCTCGAAACGCGCCTGATCATAATCAGCAAATTTCATTGGAACTTTGTCGAAATAGCGACTTTCAGCGCCTTCCATGACCTGATTGTCATTAATGCGGAAAGAGAGCAATACGGCTTTTTTCAGCCATTGATGCGTTACCCATTGTCCATCAATTTTTTCAGCGACACGCAGTTTACCACTGTCCAGCATTTGAATGACTTGGTTGATAGTCTCGCGGGTTGCATCATCAACAGTTGCTGGTGTGATGTCTACACGGTTTTCAAACGCACTTTCAATAATAGTTTGTAATTGCTGCATAATTATGCGGTTCCTGATTTATGTTAATCCGAGAGTCTTGTTATAGTTTATCCCGTGTGTTGAGGGCCTCTGTCAACCTTTCTGATAATTCATCTCTGATTTTTTTATGTAACGCATTGTGATCTTTATCTGCCACCACAAAAAAATCTTCTACACGCTCACCAATGGTAGTAATGCGGGCACCATGCAGGGAAACGCCTAATTCGGCGAAAATATTGCCTACTCGCGCCAATAATCCGGGTTGATCCAACGCAACCAGTTCCATATAGGTGCGGCGGACATTTTGCGTCGGCAAGAAACTGACTTTAGTAGGGACATCAAAATGACGCAATTGAGTAGGCAAGTTGCGTGCTTTAGGGGCTTTAGGATGAGGATCATTGACCACTTTGAGTAAGGCTCTTCGGATTGATTCGTGGCGATCAAGTGACAATGGGTGACCATTAGGTTCCAATACCACAAATGTGTCCATTGCCATCTCATCACGGCTGGTAAAGATTTGAGCATCGTGCACACTGAGATTACGCTTGTCTAATTCGCCGACAACGGCAGCGAAAAGTGAGGGGCGATCCTGGCACCAAATAAAAATTTCTGTGCCACCATGAGAAAAAGCGGTACTGACGAGCACCATTGGTTCAGGGGAGGTATGGTGGACTAAATGGCTGGCATGCCATGCTAATTGATCGGGAGTATGGCGCAGGAAATAATCTGCATGGCAACGGCTCCAGATATTGTGTAATTGTTGTTCGTCGATATCTTCTTGCCGCAATAGAGCCAATGCTTGTAACCGATTGTTACGAACTCGTTCTCTTAAGTCTGGGGGATTCTGGATGCCTTGGCGTAATTGAATTTCAGTGGCGAAATAGAGTTCACGTATCAGGCTTTGTTTCCAGCTATTCCACAATTTAGAGTTGGTAGCACAGATATCGGCAACGGTCAGGCAAACTAAGTAATTCAGACGATCCTGATTTTTAACCACGCAGGCAAATTGTCGGATCACATCGGGATCTTGAATATCCCGCCGTTGCGCAGTGACTGACATCAACAAATGGTCGCGAACTAACCATTCCACCAATTCGGCTTCTCTGTTCGTCAGGCCATGTTGCTGTGCAAAAGCGTAGGCATCTTTGGCACCAAGCTCAGAATGATCGCCATTGCGCCCTTTGGCAATATCATGGAAAAAAGCGGCTAATCGCAGCAATTCCGGTTGAGGAAGACGGGGATACAGCTCAACACATAACGGATGGATCACACGGGTGTTTTCGTCAGTGAAACTTTCCAGTTTTTGCAGCACCCGGATAGTGTGTTCATCAACGGTATAAGCATGAAAAAGATCAAATTGCATCTGGCCGACAATATTACTCCAAAACGGCATATAAGCCCCTAATACACTATGGCGATGCATTGGGTGCAAAGCACTGCTGACTGCATGGGGATGGCGCAGAATATCCATGAAAATCTTTCGTGCTTCGGGCAATTCACATAAAGGAACGGTCAAGGTTCTGCGAGCATAGCGGAGTTGGCGTAAGGTCGTAGAATAGATCCCCTGAATTTCGCGATGTTCAGCCATGTGATAAAACATTCTTAATATTGACACAGGATCACGGCTAAACAGCGTTTCATCGATTAAATCAATGAGGTTTCCCCGCAATTGGAACTCTGTATTCAAGGGTCGGGGTTTTTCATCGGGCTGCAATGCCAGAATGGCTTCATCAAACAGTTGCAGCAGCATGTTGTTCAGTTCACTGACACGGCGGGTCACACGGTAGAAATCTTTCATCATCCGTTCGACGGGTTGATTGCGTTCTCCTTCATAGCCGAGCAGTTGGGCGACACTGAGTTGGTGTTCAAACAGTAGCCGATTATCATAACGAGTGACGACCAGATGAAGGGCAAAACGGATGAGCCAGAGAAAATTTTGACATTCATTCAGTTCATTGCGTTCTTCTTGGGTCAGAAAGCCAAAATTGACCATTTCATCTAAGGATGTTGCCCCAAAATGGCGATGGGCGACCCAAAGTAAAGTGTGGATATCGCGTAATCCCCCCGGACTGCTTTTTATATCGGGTTCCAGATTGTAACTGGTACTGTGATAACGTTGATGACGCTCCTGCTGTTCTACGATCTTGGCCGCAAAAAATTGAGCAGATGGCCAGAAATCATCACTGAAAATATATTTCTGCAACTGTAAAAATAACGGTAAGTCCCCACAAATTAAACGTGCTTCAATGAGATTTGTGGCGATAGTGAGATCGGTAAGCCCTTTTTGCTGGCACTCTTCGAATGTTCTGACACTGTGACCCACTTCCAGACGAATATCCCAGAGCAACGTAATGAATTGGCCGATACGGGAAGACTGCTCTTCGGTTAATGGCGATTCACTCAGAATTAACAGGTCAATGTCAGACAGCGGATGTAACTCTCGACGCCCGTAACCACCGACTGCAATTAGAGAAAGGGAAGCTATCTGATCAAATTCCTGCTCTTGCCATAATCGATTTAAAAGTTGGTCAATATAGTCACTGCGGACGTAAATCAGCTTATTGGGTGACACCCCTGCCTTGAACGTCTGTTGAAGCCATAACTTAAATTCATCGATATGCTGTTTAAGGGCTGGGAGCTGGAGATCGTTGTGGGTAAATTCCACAGGAGAACAAGGAGGAGTGGGCGTTTGTGCTAAGGAGATATCGGCTGGCATATATAGAAACCTATTATGAGAAAGCTCATGAGGAAACAAACCATGATGATCAGATTACTGAGAAAATAGTGAGATGAACAGGTATTATTGGCAGAGAATGAAGTTCTCGAAAATGGGCAGAGAACTTCATTAATGAGAACGGGTAAATTGCAATTATGCGTTTACTAAGACCGCTGAAATATGTGGCTCTTCTTCTTTACGCCATGTCATGATTTCACAGCCGTTGTCGATAACGACAATTGTGTGTTCATACTGCGCAGACCAACCGCGATCTTTGGTTTTGACTGTCCAGCCATCTTTCATGGAGCGGATGCGGAAATCGCCCGCATTGACCATCGGTTCAATGGTGAATGCCATGCCTTTTTGCAAGACAACACCGCCATCATCTGCATCATAATGCAGAACATGTGGCTCTTCGTGGAAGCCTTTACCGATACCGTGACCGCAGTATTCGCGGACAACGGAGTAATCCTGGCCTTCTACAAACTGCTGGATTGCTTTGCCGATGGTACGCAGGCGAATGCCGGGTTTAACCATTTTCAGGGCAAGGTACAGGCTTTCTTGTGTTACACGACACAGACGCTCACCCTGAATGGTTGGCTTGCCGACAATGAACATTTTGGAGGTATCGCCGTGGAATTCATCCTTGATGACAGTGACGTCAATATTGACGATATCACCTTCTTTCAGCACCTTGTCATCACTCGGAATACCGTGACAAACCACGTCATTGACGGAAATGCACACGGATTTAGGGAAACCGTGGTAGCCCAGACAAGCTGAGATAGCCTGTTGTTTCTCGGTAATGTGCTTGTGGCAGATACGATCAAGCTCACCTGTGGTAACACCAGCCTTAATGTAAGGCTCAATGATTTCCAGAACTTCGGCTGCCAGACGTCCGGCAACACGCATTTTCTGTATGTCTTCTTCTGTTTTGATAGAAATAGCCATGAAATGGTTCCATTTAAGTCGGAAAGTGACCGACTACGTGATATTAACTAAGGAAAAATGTTGTCGGTAATGGTATCAGCCCACCGAATATCTGCCAATAACCGTTGCGAGCAAGACTATCAGAAAGCTGTAACAAATGTTGGTGTATGGTGGTGATTTATGGTATAAAGCGCGCCGGTATTCTGCGTAATTGTTTCCGATATGATGCGATTCACAGGGATACTAAATAAACTCATTATGTGTAAATAACACACACAGATCGGCACATACACCGGGGTGCTCTCATGTGGCTGATTTATATGAATAGCCCCAGCCAAAGAGTCGGTGTCATGGGATCTGTGGAGGCATAACCCCAATTAACTTTATAGAGGTTTAAAATGGCAACTGTTTCCATGCGCGATATGCTGCAGGCGGGCGTTCACTTCGGTCACCAGACTCGTTACTGGAACCCAAAAATGAAACCTTTCATCTTTGGTGCTCGTAATAAAGTTCATATCATCAACCTGGAAAAAACTGTTCCAATGTTCAACAATGCATTGGCAGAGCTGAACAAAATTGCTTCCCGTAAAGGCAAAATTCTGTTTGTCGGCACCAAGCGTGCTGCTAGCGAAGCAATCAAAGAATCAGCACTGAGCTGTGACCAATACTTCGTTAACCACCGTTGGTTAGGTGGTATGCTGACTAACTGGAAAACTGTTCGTCAGTCAATCAAGCGTCTGAAAGATTTGGAAATTCAGTCTCAGGACGGTACTTTTGACAAGCTGACCAAAAAAGAAGCGCTGATGCGTACTCGTGAGCTTGGCAAACTGGAAAACAGCCTGGGCGGTATCAAAGACATGGGCGGCCTGCCTGATGCTCTGTTTGTTATCGATGCTGAACACGAACACATTGCTATCAAAGAAGCAAACAACCTGGGTATCCCAGTATTTGCTATCGTTGATACTAACTCTGATCCAGACGGTGTTGATTTCATCGTTCCTGGTAACGACGATGCAATTCGTGCAGTAAAACTGTACCTGACCGCAGTAGCTACTGCTGTTCGTGAAGGTCGTTCTCAGGATCTGGCTGTTCAGGCTGAAGAAGGTCTTGTAGACGCTGAATAATAAGGCATGCTCGTTTTTGGGCCCTTATTGACCAGATAATGAAATATATCCAATAGGTTTCAGGCTGTAGCCAAAAGCAGCAACCTGAAATATGACAGATATATGTTGGTTAGGGGGCCTGTTATGGCCCCCTTTAGCTATCTGATACAGAACTATTATCTGATATAGAACTATTATCTGATATAGAACTTTCCACGCGGAATATTATCTTCCCGCGAGACACATCGAGGAATAAAACAAATGGCTGACATTACCGCTGCCCTGGTAAAAGAACTGCGTGAGCGTACTGGCGCTGGCATGATGGAGTGTAAAAAAGCACTGGTTGAAGCAAATGGTGATATCGAGCTGGCTATCGATAACATGCGTAAATCAGGTCAGGCAAAAGCTGCTAAGAAAGCAGGCCGTGTTGCGGCTGAAGGCGTTATCCTGACTGAAATTGCTGCTGATGCTAAATTTGCGGGTATTGTTGAACTGAACTGTGAAACAGACTTCGTTGCTAAAGATGCTGGTTTCCTGGCATTCGGTAAAGAAGTTATGGCTTCCGTTATGGCTGACAAAAACGCTGACATCGATGCACTGAAAGCTAAGTTCGAAGAACAGCGTACTACTCTGGTAGCAAAAATCGGTGAAAACATCAACATCCGTCGCGTTGAAATCCTGGAAGGCGAAGCAGTAGGTTCTTACCTGCACGGCGCACGTATCGGTGTTCTGGTTGCTGCTGAAGGCGCAAACGCAGAACTGATCAAGCACGTCGCAATGCACGTTGCTGCAAGCAAACCAGAATACGTGAACCCAACTGACGTTCCTGCTGACGTTGTTGAGCGTGAGCATCAGATCCAGCTGGACATCGCAATGCAGTCTGGCAAGCCTCGCGAAATCGCAGAGAAAATGGTTTCTGGCCGTATGAACAAATTCACCGGCGAAATCTCTCTGACTGGTCAGAGCTTCGTGATGGATCCAAGCAAATCTGTTGGTGATCTGCTGAAAGAAAACAACGCGAAAGTAATCAACTTCATCCGTTTCGAAGTAGGTGAAGGTATTGAGAAAGTTGAAGCTGATTTCGCAGCAGAAGTTGCTGCAATGAGCAAACAGTCTTAATTTTCTTAAACGGAGCCGCCGATTGGCGGTTCTGTTTTATCTTATTATGAATTTTTGACATCTGGGCTGTATAGCGTGGATGTGTAGTCGTTAAGTCAATCTTAATAAACCCCCAATATCCTTATCTGCTTAGGACTGAACACCATGGCAACCAATGCAAAACCCGTATATCAGAGAATCCTGCTTAAGCTCAGTGGCGAAGCCCTGCAAGGCGAAGAAGGTTTTGGTATCGACGCTAGAGTCTTAGATCGCATGGCTCAGGAAATCAAAGAACTGGTTGAGCTGGGTATTCAGGTCGGCGTCGTTATTGGAGGAGGTAACCTGTTTCGTGGTGCTGGTTTGGCACAAGCAGGAATGAACCGTGTAGTAGGCGATCACATGGGCATGTTGGCGACTGTGATGAATGGTTTGGCGATGCGTGATGCGTTGCACCGCGCCTATGTGAACGCTCGTTTGATGTCCGCCATTCCATTGAATGGAGTGTGTGACAACTATAGCTGGGCTGAAGCAATCAGCTTACTGCGTCACGGTCGTGTTGTGATTTTCTCCGCGGGTACTGGTAACCCGTTCTTTACAACAGATTCTGCTGCATGCCTGCGTGGCATTGAAATCGAAGCGGATGTTGTATTAAAAGCAACTAAAGTTGATGGCGTTTATTCTGCTGATCCGACGAAAGATCCTGAAGCCGTTCTCTATGATAACCTGGCTTATCAGGAAGTATTGGAGCGTGAGTTGAAAGTCATGGATCTCGCAGCCTTTACTCTGGCTCGTGATCATAACTTACCTATCCGTGTCTTCAATATGAATAAACCAGGCGCACTTCGCCGTGTTGTTATGGGTGAAAATGAAGGTACGTTAATTTCTAACGTCTAATGCTCAGAGACATCGGCAAGATTTGACGGTATGATCAGCGTCCTGATGCGCCAAGCTTAATGACACTGGGCCACTTATTGATATTTTCTTGATATTTGCGTATCTGTTACTTACGCATATGTGGCCTAAAAAATAACCATATCCCAAGGGTTTGTAACGTGATTAATGAAATCAAAAAAGACGCACAAGACCGCATGGAAAAAAGCGTCGAAGCACTGAAAAACCAAATCAGCAAGGTTCGTACTGGCCGTGCTTCTCCTAGCCTGTTGGATGGGATTAATGTTGAATATTATGGCTCAGCGACTCCACTGCGTCAGATTGCAAACGTCGTTGCAGAAGATGCTCGTACTTTAGCGATCACTGTATTCGACCGTTCCATGACGGCCGCTGTCGAAAAAGCGATTATGGCTTCTGATCTGGGTCTGAACCCACTTTCTGCCGGAACCATTATCCGCGTTCCATTGCCACCGCTGACAGAAGAACGCCGTAAGGATCTCATCAAGGTTGTTCGCAGCGAAGCGGAACAGGGTCGTGTAGCTGTCCGTAACATTCGCCGTGATGCTAACGATAAGGTCAAGGCTTTGCTGAAAGACAAAGAAATCAGTGAAGATGAAGAGCGTCGTTCACAGGACGAAGTTCAGAAGTTGACCGATGTCTTCATTAAGAAGATTGATGAAGCTCTGGCAAATAAAGAAACTGAATTGATGGATTTCTAATTTCCATTTAATTAATCTACCCAATAGATTTCGGGTTGTCGCCGCCAAAGTAGCAACTTGAAAGATGATGGGTATGCAACGCCGCATTCCCTGCGGCGTTGTCTTATATTTTATATTACACCTCGTATCACATTTCTTTCTCAAGCGATGGACATAACGATCTCTACCGCTCAAACTATTGCGATTTTCTATCAGTAGCATATTCAGAGTATTAAAATGAAACGGTTAACTATTCTTGGCTCAACGGGTTCGATTGGGAAAAGTACGCTTTCTGTTGTCCGAAATAATCCAGCGAAATTCCGTGTCATCGCACTTGTCGCCGGGAAAAATATTGAAGTTATGGCACAGCAGTGTTTGGAGTTTCATCCACAATACGCCGCAATGGCGGATGAAACGTCGGCAAAAGCTCTGCGTCAGTTATTGCAGGAGCAGGGAAGTCAAACCGAAGTGCTGTTCGGCAAAGAGGCGATTTGTGATTTAGCAGCACTGGACGAAGTCGATCAAGTCATGTCTGCCATTGTGGGTGTGGCAGGGTTATTGCCGACACTGGCAGCTATCCGTAAGGGTAAACAAGTCCTCTTGGCTAACAAAGAATCCCTGATTACCAGTGGTCGCTTGTTTATGGATGCGGTTGTCCGGCATAAGGCGCAACTGTTACCAATCGATAGTGAACATAATGCCATTTTCCAAAGCTTGCCAGAGGAGATCCAGCATAATCTTGGTACTGTAAGTTTGAAGGATCACGGTATTTCCAGCATTATCCTGACGGGATCTGGCGGGCCATTCCGCAAAACAGCGCTGGAAACGTTGCCCGGCGTTACACCAGATGAAGCATGCGCTCATCCTATTTGGTCAATGGGACGTAAAATTTCTGTTGATTCAGCCACGATGATGAATAAGGGACTGGAGTACATTGAAGCTCGTTACCTGTTCAATGCATCCGCTGATGAAATCGAAGTATTACTGCATCCTCAATCAGTAATCCACTCTATGGTTCGTTATCAGGATGGCAGTATCATTGCCCAATTGGGAACGCAGGATATGTGCACCCCAATAGCTTATGCCATGGCTTATCCTAATCGCATTTCATCTGGCGCGAAACCACTGGATTTTACCGAGCTGAGTATGCTGACTTTTGAAGCTCTGGATTATCAGCGTTATCCTTGTCTGAAATTGGCTATTGAGGCTTGCCATGAAGGGCAGGCAGCAACAACAGCACTGAATGCAGCAAATGAAGAAACCGTTGATATTTTTTTGAAAGATGGGATACGTTTCACCGATATCGCGACAATCAATCGGCTGGTCGTGGAAAAATTAAATTTATCTGAACCTCAAAACATCGAAGAGGTCTTAGAAATCGATAATATAGCCAGAATTTTGGCTAGGGAAACTATTAGAACCTTTACCAAATAGCGAGTTTTGTTAATAAGTATATGTTTGTTTGCCTTTTGGCAAATGATATAGTTCGCGGGTAAATTATAGTTGTTATAATAGCCAGTTCAATTATCTGGTGTCCGTATTTTGATGGTAAATACCAGAGATAAAGGCTTTCAGGCCGTGCGGAAATAGCCGTGGCAGTCGCTGACATGTAGACACGGCTTTTTTCATGTTTGGAAGTAATTGAATTTATTGAAGAGCCAGTCTAGTTATTTAAGGATTATTTTGAGTGATATCTCCCAGTGATAGTGACTCATTACCAGCGTTACCCAGACATGTCGCCATCATTATGGATGGTAATGGCCGTTGGGCAAAAAAGCGTGGAAAATTAAGAATATCTGGTCACCGTGCAGGAATTAAAGCTGTGCGGAGTGCAGTAAGTTTTTCAGTTAAACATGAGATTGAGTCACTGACGCTATATGCGTTCAGCAGTGAAAATTGGAATCGCCCACAGCAGGAAGTCAGTTCATTGATGGAGTTGTTTGTTTTTGCTCTTGATAATGAGGTAAAGAGCCTGCATAAGCACAATGTGAAATTGTCTGTTATTGGTGACATCAGTCGCTTTAGCTCGCGGTTGCAGGAACGTATCCGCCGTTCAGTTGAATTGACAGCGGGCAATACCGGATTGCAGCTTAATATTGCCGCCAACTATGGCGGACGTTGGGATTTGCTCCAGAGTGTCAAACAGATCGCTGAAAAAATTAGGGAGAATGAACTGGCTCCTGAGGATATTACTGAGGATACAGTTGGCAACTTCATCAATTTAAGCAACCAGTCTGAAGTTGATCTGGTAATTAGAACCGGAGGCGAGCATCGTATCAGTAATTTCCTGTTATGGCAGATCGCTTATGCAGAATTGTATTTTACCGATATACTTTGGCCTGATTTTGATGAAACTGCTTTTGAAGGTGCTATTAATGCCTTTGCTAAACGAGAACGCCGCTTTGGCGGAACAATACCAGACGATGCCGAAGTGGGATCATAGGAGGAGAACTTGCTGAAGTACCGTCTTTTAACTACGTTGATCTTGATTCCACTTGTTGTTGCAGCACTATTTTTTCTTCCTCCATCAGGATTTGGACTGGTTGTCATTGCTGTTTCAGCACTTGCTGCGTGGGAATGGGGCCAATTTGCGGGTCTTCTGACTCAAGCGAAACGTATTACGCTGGCAGCAGCATTTGCTGTAGGATTACTGGTCTTACAGTACTCCTTATCCGACTTTTCTCACCTCATTGAAAAACCACAGGTTGTGTACCTATTGTGGGCTGGCATGCTTTGGTGGGTAGCTGCAATTTTATTAGTGGTTACTTACCCTGCTTCTGCTTCTCTCTGGAAATCATCGGTTGTATTGCGTTTGCTATTCGGGGTTCTGACTATCGTGCCATTTTATTGTGGAATGATGGTACTGCGTACTCAAGGCTATGAAAACAATACCTATGATGGCGCCTGGTGGCTATTGTATGTGATGCTGCTGGTATGGGCTGCTGATTCAGGTGCCTATATTTTTGGCCGGACAATGGGTAAGCACAAAATGGCACCGAAAGTATCACCGGGCAAGACACTTGAAGGGCTTGTCGGTGGGCTGTTAACCGCAGCGCTGATTTCGTGGTTGTTCGGTAAATTCGCCCCTGTTCCTGTCATGCCTGAACACCTGTTGCTGATTTCCACGGTAGTGGTCATTGCCTCAGTTTTTGGTGATTTGACTGAGAGTATGTTCAAGCGGGAGTCAGGGGTCAAAGACAGCAGTCAATTGATTCCGGGACATGGCGGTGTCATGGACAGGGTTGATAGTTTGACGGCTGCCATTCCTGTATTTGCCGGATTGGTGTTGTTGATTTCTTCTGGATTTACTCTCTGAAGGTACATAATGGATATTCTCTGGAATCTGGCTGCGTTTATTGTTGCGTTGGGTATTCTCATCACAGTACATGAGTTTGGTCACTTTTGGGTCGCCAGACGATGCGGTATCTACGTTGAACGTTTTTCCATTGGATTTGGTAAAACGCTTTGGCGTCGAACAGATAAACAGGGAACAGAATTCGTTATCTCCCTTATCCCCCTTGGGGGATATGTCAAAATGCTCGATGAACGGGCTGCGGAAGTTGCTCCTGAACGTCGTCATATGGCATTCAATAATAAAACGATCGGCCAGCGCGCGGCTGTAGTCAGCGCTGGGCCAATCGCAAACTTCATTCTGGCGATTATCGCTTATTGGCTGGTGTTTGTGATTGGTGTGCCATCTGTGCGTTCTGTAGTGCTGGATGTTAAGCCAGATTCTATTGCCGCACAGGCAAATATTTTGCCCGGAATGGAACTAAAAGCCATTGATGGACTCGAAACCCCTGATTGGAATTCGGTACGACTTGCCATGGTAAGTAAAGTGGGTGAGGCATCTGTCTCTATGGAAGTCACCCCACTGAATGCCACTGACAGAATCCAAAAAACATTGGATTTGCGTCATTGGGCCTTCGAACCATCCAAGCAGGATATCTTACTGTCTATGGGGATTATGCCCGTTGTTCCACGGATTAGTTCACAAGTAGAGAAAGTTTATCCGGCTTCACCTGCTGAAAAAGCGGGTTTACAAAGTGGGGACAGGATCGTTAAAGTCAATGGTCAGGATGTAGATGTCTGGCACACTTTTTCATCTTTTGTCAGGAATAATCCGGATATTCCTCTAAAATTGGATGTTGCGAGGGCGGGCAGAATGGTTTCCTTGACCCTGACTCCCGAAACCAAAAAATTGTCCAATGGCCGTGAGGAAGGGTTTGCTGGCACTGAGCTTAAAGTCATTCCACTGGCGGATGAATACAAGATTATTCAACAGTACGGGCCTTTTTCTGCCATTTATGAGGCAGGGGATAAAACTTGGCAATTAATGAAGCTGACCGTCAATATGCTCGGCAAATTGATTGTGGGAGATGTGAAACTCAATAATCTGAGTGGCCCGATTTCCATTGCCAAAGGGGCTGGAGTATCAGCTGATTATGGCTTGGTGTATTATCTAATGTTTTTGGCGCTGATTAGCGTCAATCTTGGGATCATTAATTTGTTCCCATTACCCGTACTAGATGGTGGACACTTGCTTTTCCTTGCTATCGAAAAGATTAAGGGAGGGCCAGTCTCCGAGCGTGTACAAGACTTCAGTTATCGCATTGGTGCTATATTGCTGGTGTTATTAATGGGGCTTGCACTTTTCAATGATTTCTCCCGCTTTTAAGGTGGGAGACCGGTTAGGAAAACGCATAACAACGATGGCGATGAAAAAGTTGCTCATAGCGTCGCTGCTGTTCGGCAGCGCCACTGCATACGGTTCAGACGGATTCGTGGTTCGGGACATTCATTTTGAGGGTCTTCAACGTGTCACCGTTGGTGCAGCATTACTGAACATGCCCGTTCGCGTAGGTGATTCGGTCAGCGATGAAGATATTAGTCGCGCGATCCATGCACTATTCGCGACTGGAAACTTTGAAGATGTTCGTGTCTTACGTGATGGCAATTCACTTGTCGTTCAGGTAAAAGAACGACCAACCATCGCCAGCATTACTTTCTCCGGTAATAAGTCGGTGAAAGATGACATGCTCAAGCAGAACCTTGAAGCTTCTCGAGTTCGTGTTGGTGAAGCCCTTGATCGCACCATGCTGTCTAATATTGAAAAAGGGTTGGAAGATTTTTATTACAGTGTTGGTAAATACAATGCGACAGTGAAAGCCGTTGTCACGCCACTGCCCCGCAACCGTGTTGACTTGAAACTCGTTTTTTCAGAAGGCGTTTCTGCCAAGATCCAACAAATTAACATTGTTGGTAATAAAGCCTTTTCTACCAATGAGCTGTTGAATCATTTTCAGTTAAGGGATGATGTTCCCTGGTGGAACATGACGGCTGACCAAAAATACCAGAAACAAAAATTGGCAGGTGACCTTGAGACTCTGCGCAGTTTCTATCTTGACCGAGGCTATGCTCGTTTCAATATTGATTCCACTCAGGTTAATCTGACCCCAGACAAGAAAAGCATTTATATCACCGTCAATATTACCGAAGGCGATCAATACAAAATTGCAGGTGTCGAATTGAACGGTAATTTGGCAGGCTATCAGTCGCAGATAGGGGAATTGACCAAGATTGAGCCAGGTTCCCTGTACAACGGCGCAGAAGTAACCAAGATGGAAACATCCATCAAAAATCTGCTTGGCCGTCATGGATATGCCTATCCTCGCGTGATGACACAACCTGAAATTAATGATGGCGATAAGACGGTTAAGTTGCATGTAAATGTTGATTCTGGCAACCGTTTCTATGTACGTAACATCCGATTCTCAGGCAATGATATCAGCAAAGATTTGGTCTTGCGCCGTGAAATGCGCCAAATGGAAGGGTCATGGTTGGGCAGTGATTTAGTTGAGCAGGGTAAAGAGCGCTTAAATCGACTCGGCTATTTTGAAAGTGTTGATGTTGATACTGAACGTGTACCAGGTAGCCCGGATCAGGTTGATGTAGTTTATAAAGTCAAAGAACGTAATACCGGCTCTATGAACTTTGGTGTTGGTTTCGGTACAGAAAGCGGCATGAGCTTCCAAATTGGTGTCCAACAGGAAAACTGGCTGGGAACGGGGAACTCTGTCGGGATCAGTGCCAGTAAGAACGACTACTCAACATCCGCCGATTTATCCGTGACCAACCCTTACTTCACCGTTAATGGGGTCAGTCTGGGCGGTCGTGTGTTTTATAATGATTTCCGCGCTGATGATGCCGATCTTTCGAATTATACCAATAAAGCTTACGGTACTGAGGGAACGCTCGGCTTCCCGTTGAATGAAAATAACGCCTTAATATTGCGACTGGGTTATACGCATAACTCCTTGTCTAATATGCGTCCACAAGTCGCAATGTGGCGTTATTTGAATAAAATGGGCAAAAAAGAGAACTTTGATGATAAGGCAAAATTCGATTCCAATGATTTCTCGATGACATTGGGATGGTCTTACAACAACCTTGATCGTGGTTTCTTCCCAACGTCTGGTCTGAAATCATCGCTGGATGGAAAAGTAACTATTCCCGGCTCAAACAACCAATTCTATAAAGTTACCTGGAACTCAGCAGGCTACTACCCTCTGGATGATAATCGTTCATGGGTGATGATGGGACGTACACGTTTGGGTTATGGCGGTGGTTTTGGTGGCAAAGAGATGCCATTCTATGAAAA
Source organism: Xenorhabdus littoralis (assembly GCF_033949345.1). Classification (NCBI taxonomy): domain Bacteria; kingdom Pseudomonadati; phylum Pseudomonadota; class Gammaproteobacteria; order Enterobacterales; family Morganellaceae; genus Xenorhabdus; species Xenorhabdus littoralis. The sequence goes on along the minus strand of NZ_VCDP01000020.1, from coordinate 12,368 downwards.
CTTCTATGCCGGTGGTTCCAGTAGTGTTCGTGGTTTCCGGTCGAACAATATTGGCCCGAAAGCGATTTATTTAGATAAGACAGGTGAGCCAGAGAAAAATAGCCCATCCCGTGATGCCGTAGGCGGTAACGCGGTAGCGGTTGCTAGTTTTGAACTGATTACACCAACACCGTTCTTGGATGCGAAGTATTCTAATTCTGTTCGGACTTCTTTGTTTATTGATGCAGGAACGGTATGGGATACCAACTGGACTAAGACAGGTGCTGGATTGCCTGATTATAGCAAGCCAAATAATATCCGTGTCTCAACAGGTATTGCCCTGCAATGGTTGTCACCATTAGGTCCATTGGTCTTCTCTTACGCGAAGCCAATCAAAGAATACGCAGGTGATAGATCGGAACAGTTCCAATTCAATATCGGCGGAACTTGGTAATAATTAATCATTTTTGGTAAAAATCGCTCTATTATTAGATAGAGCGATATTAAGAGACTGTCTTTGATTCAAAATGGCAAATAAAATAGCCTGAGTGAGACGGATTCTAAGTTTTCGAACCTGTAAAAATAGCGTGGGTCAGAGGAGTTTATGGTGAAAAAAGTATTGTGTGCAGCGAGCCTGGGTATGGCATTAGCGTTTTCTGCGGGTGTTCAGGCAGCAGATAAAATCGCTTTAGTGAATGTTGCTGAAGTTTTCCAACAGTTACCTGCTCGTGAAGCTGTAGCAAAACAGTTAGAAAACGAGTTTAAAGGCCGAGCCTCCGAATTGCAGCGCATGGAATCTGATTTACAGACCAAGATTCAGAAATTACAGCGTGATGGCTCAACGATGAAAGCCAGTGATCGTGAAAAATTAGAAAAAGAAGTTGTAGCGAAACGCGATGAATTCGCACAGAAAGCTCAGACTTTCGAAAACGATAACCGTCGTCGCCAGATGGAAGAGCGTAACAAAATTCTGACCCGCATTCAGGACTCCGTTAAAGTGATTGCAGGTAAAGAAGGTTACGATATTGTTCTTGATGCGAGTGCCGCTGTGTATTCAGCATCTGGTAAAGACATTACTGCAGAAGTACTGAAACAGGTTAAATAAGTAAATGGTTTCAATTCGATTAGCTGATCTCGCTCAGCAGTTGAATGCACAATTACAGGGTGATGGCGACATTGTCATCACCGGTATTGCGCCGATGCATTCAGCGAATAGCGAACAAATTACATTTTTATCCGACAGCCGTTATACTGCCAAGCTAGCTGAATGTCAGGCTGCGGCTGTTGTGTTGCGTGAAGCAGACCTTCCTCACTGTAAAGTTGCTGCACTGGTTGTAAGTGATCCATATCTTGCTTATGCTCGCATGGCACAAATCATGGATACAACACCACAACCTGCACAGGATATTCATCCGTCAGCGGTGATATCTTCCGACGTGGTTTTAGGCAAGCATGTGGCGATTGGCGCAAATGCGGTTATCGAATCAGGTGTTGTGCTTGGTGATAATGTTATCGTTGGTGCAGGTTGCTTTGTTGGAAAAAATACGCGAATTGGCGCAGGAACCCGCCTTTGGGCCAATGTATCGGTATACCATAATGTTGAAATTGGTGAGTTGTGCTTGATCCAATCAGGCACAGTCATAGGTTCTGATGGCTTTGGTTATGCAAATGATCGCGGAAATTGGGTTAAAATCCCACAACTGGGCACTGTCATCATTGGGAACAAGGTTGAAATCGGTGCTTGCACGACCATCGATCGTGGTGCGTTGGATAACACAGTTATCGGTAATGGTGTTATCATTGACAACCAGTGTCAGATCGCCCACAACGTGACGATTGGAGACAATACTGCCGTTGCTGGTGGTGTTATTATGGCGGGCAGCCTGAAAGTGGGTCGTTACTGCATGATTGGTGGAGCCAGTGTCATTAATGGACATATGGAAATCTGTGATAAAGTGACCATTACCGGCATGAGCATGGTAATACGTGCAATCACAGAACCTGGCGTATACTCATCGGGTATCCCATCACAACCGAACAAAACTTGGCGTAAAACTACTGCTCTCGTCATGAGCATTAATGAAATAAATAAGCGGTTGAAGTCAGTGGAACGCAAGCTGGACGGTGAAAATAAGTAATCCTGACAATATGTTTGATTAGGTGTTTTTTACTGATTGTTTTGGTTGTGTTTTTAATTTTTGCGGCCTGCCTGATAACTCTGAATTTGGAGTTAACGCAGGCCGTGTCGTTAATACAATGATTCTTATTATAGACAGGAAGAGTATTTAGATGAGTGATAATCATACTCTGCGAATTGAAGAGATTTTAGATTTATTGCCTCACCGCTACCCGTTTTTGTTGGTAGACCGTGTTTTAGATTTTGAGGCAGGCAAATTTCTGCGCGCAGTCAAGAATGTATCATTTAATGAACCGTTCTTTCAGGGACATTTTCCAGGAAAACCGATTTTTCCGGGTGTTTTGATCCTTGAAGCAATGGCTCAAGCTACGGGAATTCTGGCATTTAAATCTATTGGAGCGCTGGAACCAGGCGAATTGTATTACTTTGCAGCTATTGATGGCGCTCGCTTTAAGCGTCCGGTTCTGCCAGGTGATCAAATGATCATGGAGGTAGAATTTATTAAAGAACGTCGCGGTATTGCACGTTTTAGAGGCGTAGCGAAAGTCGATGGAGAAGTGGCTTGCGAAGCTGAAATGATGTGTGCTCGCCGTCGAGAGGCTTAATCCATGATTGATCAGACCGCAGTTATCCATCCCTCTTCCATTATTGAAGAGGGTGCTGTTATTGGTGCTAATGTTCGCATTGGCCCATTTTGCTATATCGGTTCCCAAGTTGAAATTGGTGAAGGGACTGAGCTGAAATCCCATGTTGTGGTTAATGGCATAACTAAAATTGGTCGTGATAACCAGATCTACCAGTTTGCTTCCATCGGTGAAGTGAATCAGGATCTTAAATATCAGGGTGAACCGACCCGAGTTGAAATTGGTGATCGTAACCGCATTCGAGAAAGTGTTTCAATCCATCGAGGCACTGTTCAGGGCGGTGGCTTGACCAAAGTTGGCAGTGACAATTTGCTGATGATCAACACCCATATCGCTCATGATTGTATCGTCGGTGATCGTTGTATCATTGCAAATAACGGTACTTTGGGCGGGCATGTGATTTTGGGCGATTACGTGATTATTGGTGGAATGACAGCGGTTCACCAATTCTGCCAGATTGGCTCCCATGCTATGATCGGCGGTTGTTCTGGCGTTGCTCAGGATGTACCTCCTTACGTTATTGCACAGGGAAATCATGCAACACCTTTCGGACTGAATCTCGAAGGGCTTAAACGCCGTGGATTCGACAAAGAATCGCTGCATGCAATCCGTAATGCTTATAAAACGCTTTACCGTAGCGGAAAAACGCTGGAAGAAGCCAGACAAAAGGTTGATCTTCAAGCGGGAAATAACCCACATGTGAAAGTATTCAGTGATTTTCTGGAAAATTCCGCAAAATCTAGCCGTGGCATCATTCGTTAAGTAGATGAAGGATACTCCTTTGACTACCTCTTCTTCTGTTAACAATCAGCGCCCGCTGACAATTGGTTTGGTCGCCGGAGAAACATCCGGTGATATTCTTGGAGCTGGTCTGATTCGCGCATTGAAAGTAAAAACCCCGGATGCCCGCTTTGTGGGCGTTGCCGGCCCTCTTATGCAGGCAGAAGGTTGTGAAGCCTGGTATGAGATGGAAGAGTTGGCGGTGATGGGGATCGTTGAAGTTCTTGGGCGCTTACCTCGTTTACTGAAAATTCGCAAAGACCTGACGGCACGTTTTACTGCCTTAAAGCCGGATGTGTTTATTGGCATTGATGCCCCTGATTTCAACATTACCTTAGAAGGAAAGTTGAAACAGCAGGGCATTAAGACGATCCATTATGTCAGCCCATCGGTATGGGCTTGGCGTCAGAAACGTGTGTTTAAAATCGGTCGGGCAACAGATCTGGTACTGGCTTTCCTGCCATTCGAGAAAGCGTTCTACGATCGGTTTAACATACCATGTCGCTTCATCGGTCACACAATGGCTGATTCGATGCCTCTGCAAACAGATAAAACCGCCGCCAGAGAAGTACTGGATGTTCCACTACATGCTCATTGTCTGGCGATATTACCGGGTAGCCGCCATGCCGAAGTAGAAATGCTGAGTGCTGATTTCTTAAAAACCGTACAGTTATTGCGGGTAAAATTACCTGATCTGCATGTATTGGTTCCTTTGGTGAATGCCAAACGGCGTGAACAGTTTCAAATAATTAAAGATGAAGTTGCGCCGGATTTGCCGATTCATTTGCTGGATGGCAAAGCCCGTGAAGCAATGATTGCCAGTGATGCCACTTTATTGGCATCCGGAACAGCGGCACTGGAGTGTATGTTGGCCAAATGCCCAATGGTGGTGGGTTATAGAATGAAACCTTTTACATTCTGGTTAGCAAAACGCTTGGTGAAAACCCCGTATGTTTCCTTGCCTAATCTGCTGGCAGGTAAAGAATTAGTCAAAGAGTTATTGCAGGATGAATGCGAACCACAAGCGTTGTCGGAGGCGTTATTGCCTCTTCTGCAAGGTGGTGCTGGTGTGGAAGCGTTGAAACAGACATTCCTGTATTTGCATAAAAGCATTCGCTGTGATGCTGATGAACAGGCTGCGCAAGCCGTTCTGGAATTAGCGAGAAGATAATGGATTTTGTTTATCCTCAGGCGAATTTGATTGCCGGTGTTGATGAAGTTGGGCGTGGCCCATTGGTAGGTGCTGTCGTTACTGCGGCGGTTATTCTTGATCCTGCTAACCCTATTGCGGGTTTGAAGGATTCGAAAAAACTCACGGAAAAACGCCGTGAAGCACTGTATCTGGAAATTAAAGAAAAAGCGCTGTGCTGGAGTCTGGGACGCGCGGAGCCGGAAGAAATCGATCAGCTTAATATCCTTCATGCCACGATGCTTGCCATGCAGCGTGCAGTGGCGAATTTGGCGATCACACCTGATTATGTCCTGATTGACGGCAACCGTTGTCCGGCATTAGCAATGCCCTCGCAAGCGGTGGTTAAGGGAGATAGTCTGGTTGCTGAAATAAGCGCCGCTTCTATTCTGGCTAAAGTGACGCGTGACAGGGAAATGGCAGAACTGGATAAACAGCTTCCTGACTACGGCTTTGCCAAACATAAAGGTTATCCTACGGCCCTGCATCTGGAAAAACTAGCACTGCTGGGCGCTACGGAACATCATCGTAAAAGTTTTGCCCCGGTCAAACGGGCACTGGGTCTTGGATAAAAATCTGGGATAAGGATCTGGGCAGATTATGACAGAACCACGTTTTGTACACTTACGTGTTCACAGCGACTATTCAATGATTGATGGCTTGGCTAAGACTGGCCCACTGGTGAAAAAAATCGCCAAGTTGGGTATGCCGGCTTTTGCGATTACGGATTTTACCAACCTATGTGGATTGGTGAAATTCTATGGTAGTGCGCATGATGCGGGTATCAAGCCGATTATTGGTGCTGATTTTTTTGTGGAAAGTGATTTGTTGGGGGATGAATATGCCCATCTGACGATCATAGCCCGCAATAACGAAGGTTATCAAAACCTGACGTTGCTGATCTCTGAAGCTTATCAAAAAGGCTACGGAGCGATTGGCCCGACTATCAGACGGGAATGGCTGGTAAAATATAAGGCCGGATTGATCCTGTTATCGGGTGGCCGGATGGGGGATGTAGGTAAATTCCTGTTGCGTGGTAATCGTGCAATGGTGGATCAGTGCCTTGATTTTTATCAGGAGCATTTCCCTGACAGTTACTACCTTGAATTGATTCGTACTGGTCGTCAGGATGAAGAAAATTACCTTCATGCTGCTGTTGCATTGGCGGCAGAAAAAAACTTTCCTGTTGTAGCCACTAATGATGTCTGTTTTCTGGAAAGTGAAGATTTCGATGCCCATGAAATTCGGGTTGCTATCCATGATGGCTATACGCTGGTTGATCCGAAACGACCTAAAAATTACAGTTCTCAGCAATATCTGCGCAGTGAACAGGAAATGTGTGAGATTTTCTCTGATATTCCTGAAGCACTACAAAATAGCGTAGAAATTGCTAAACGCTGTAATGTCACAATCCGTCTCGGTGAATACTTTCTTCCGCAGTTTCCGACGGGAGAAATGAGTACCGAAGATTTCTTGGTTGAAAAATCCAAACAAGGTTTGGAAGAGCGTCTGGCATTTCTCTATCCCGATCCGGAAATCAGGGCACAAAAACGCCAGGAATATGATGATCGTCTGGATATTGAGCTGAAAGTCATTAATCAGATGGGGTTTCCCGGTTACTTCCTGATAGTGATGGAATTTATCCAGTGGTCGAAAGATAACGGCGTTCCGGTTGGGCCGGGACGTGGCTCCGGTGCGGGTTCCCTCGTGGCCTATGCCTTGAAAATCACCGATCTCGATCCGCTGGTATTCGATCTGCTGTTCGAACGTTTTCTTAATCCTGAACGTGTTTCCATGCCCGACTTTGACGTCGATTTTTGTATGGAAAAACGTGATCAGGTGATTGATCACGTTGCAGATATGTACGGACGTGATGCGGTATCGCAGATCATCACTTTTGGTACAATGGCCGCGAAAGCGGTTATCCGTGATGTTGGACGTGTACTTGGACACCCCTATGGGTTTGTCGATCGGATATCGAAATTAATCCCTCCTGATCCCGGCATGACGCTTGAGAAAGCCTTTGTCGCAGAACCACAACTGCCTGAAATTTACGAAGCGGATGAAGAAGTCCGGGCTTTGATCGACATGGCGCGTAAGTTGGAGGGGGTTACCCGTAATGCGGGTAAACATGCGGGAGGTGTTGTTATTGCACCGACCAAGATCACCGACTTTGCCCCGATTTACTGCGATCCTGAAGGGCAAAACCCGGTAACCCAATTTGACAAGAATGATGTGGAATATGCGGGTCTGGTGAAGTTTGACTTCCTTGGCCTGAGAACCCTGACCATCATCAATTGGGCACTTGAGATGGTGAATGTCCGTCATGCCAAAAAGGGTCTGGAGCTGATTGATATTGCGGCAATCCCATTGGATGACCAGCAAAGTTTCGATATGCTGCAACGCTCCGAAACGACGGCGGTCTTCCAGCTTGAATCCCGCGGTATGAAAGACCTGATCAAACGCCTGCGTCCCGACTGCTTTGAAGATATGATCGCACTGGTGGCGTTGTTCCGTCCCGGGCCTCTGCAATCCGGCATGGTAGATAACTTTATCGACCGTAAACACGGACGGGAAGAGCTCTCTTATCCTGATGTTGAATGGCAGCATGAATCCTTAAAACCTGTATTGGAGCCAACATACGGTATTATCCTGTATCAGGAACAGGTAATGCAGATTGCTCAGGTATTGGCGGGTTATACCCTCGGTGGCGCCGATATGCTTCGCCGTGCAATGGGTAAGAAAAAACCTGAGGAGATGGCTAAACAGCGTTCGGTATTTGAGGAAGGCGCGATAAGTCAGGGCGTTGATGGCGAACTCTCGATGAAAATCTTCGATTTGGTGGAGAAATTCGCGGGTTATGGCTTCAACAAATCTCACTCCGCAGCTTATGCACTGGTTTCTTATCAAACTTTATGGCTGAAAGCTCACTATCCGGCAGAATTTATGGCGGCAGTGATGACGGCGGATATGGATAACACCGAAAAAGTCGTTGGGCTGGTGGATGAATGCTGGCGTATGGGGCTTAAGGTCTTGCCACCCGATATTAACAGTGGGCTGTATCATTTTCACGTCAATGATGAAGGTGAAATCGTTTACGGCATCGGGGCGATTAAGGGCGTCGGTGAAGGGCCGATTGAAGCTATCATCGAAGCCCGCCAGAAAGGGGGACACTTCAAGGAACTCTTCGACCTATGTGCCCGTGTTGATATCAAAAAGCTAAACCGTCGGGTGATGGAAAAGCTGATTATGTCTGGTGCTTTCGATCGGCTTGGGCCGCACCGTGCAGCGTTGATGTCTTCTTTGGAAGATGCCTTAAAAGCAGCGGGTCAACATGCCAAGGCAGAAGCTATTGGCCAAACGGATATGTTTGGTGTGTTGGCCGAAGAGCCAGAAGAGGTCGAGCGTTCGTATGCGAGTACACCGAAATGGCCGGATCAGGTGGTCTTGGATGGTGAGCGGGAAACTCTGGGGCTGTACTTAACCGGTCACCCAATCACAAGTTATTTAAAAGAGATTGAACGATATACGAACGGGTTGCGTCTAAAAGATGTGAACCCGACACCTCGTGGTCAAGTGACGACTGTGGTAGGTTTGGTGCTGGCATCCAAGATAGTGACAACCAAACGAGGTAATCGCATTGGTATCAGTACATTGGATGATCGCTCAGGACGTCTGGAGATAATGCTGTTTTCTGATGCGTTGGAAAGGTATCAGCATTTATTAGAGCAGGACAAAATTTTGATTGCTACTGGACAAGTCAGCTTTGATGACTTCAGTGGTGGCCTTAAAATGACGGTCCGTGAATTAATGGACATCAGTGAGGCCCGTGAAAAATTTGCACGCGGGCTTGCTATCTCGTTGTCAGACAGGCAAATTGATGAACAATTATTGAACCGTCTTCGTGGCGTATTGGCTCCACATCGTTCAGGTACGATACCGGTTCATCTTTATTACCAGCGGGTGGATGCCCGTGCCCGTTTACGATTCGGTGCAACATGGCGGGTAACGCCAACGGACACCCTGTTGACAGATCTGCGAACTCTGCTGGGTAACGAGCAGGTAGAATTAGAATTTGACTAAAATAGGAACGTTATGAGTCTGAATTTTCTGGATTTTGAACAGCCGATTGCTGAGTTGGAAGCGAAAATTGATTCGCTCACCGCAGTTAGCCGTCAAGATGAAAAGCTAGATATAAATCTGGATGAAGAAGTCCAGCGTCTGCGGGAGAAAAGTCTTGAGCTGACCCGCAAGATTTTCTCTGATCTAGGGGCATGGCAAATTTCCCAGTTATCACGTCATCCTCTCCGTCCCTATACGCTGGATTATATTAAGCACGTTTTTACTGACTTCGAAGAGTTGGCAGGTGATCGTGCCTATGCTGATGATAAAGCGATTGTAGGTGGATTGGCTCGCATTGATGGTCGTCCGGTTATGGTGATTGGCCACCAGAAAGGCCGTGAAACGAAAGAAAAAATCCGTCGTAACTTTGGTATGCCATCACCGGAAGGATATCGCAAGGCACTGAGATTGATGGAAATGGCTGAGCGTTTCAGATTGCCAATCATTACGTTCATTGATACCCCCGGCGCGTATCCTGGCGTGGGTGCCGAAGAACGCGGTCAATCAGAGGCTATTGCCCGTAACCTGCGTGAAATGTCCCGTCTCTCCGTTCCGGTGATCTGTACGATTATCGGTGAAGGTGGATCTGGTGGCGCGTTGGCACTCAGTGTCGGCGATAAAGTGAATATGTTGCAGTACAGTACATTCTCTACTATCTCTCCAGAAGGTTGTGCTTCCATCTTATGGAAAAGTGCTGATAAAGCGCCATTGGCGGCTGAAGCGATGGGAAATACGGCTCCACGTCTGAAGGAGTTGAAGTTGATTGATAATGTTATCTCTGAACCATTGGGTGGTGCGCACCGTAACTATGAAGAAATAGCAGCATCATTGAAAACACAATTGCTGGCTGATCTCACTGAGTTGAGCGAATTGAATGAGGAAGAGTTAGTTAACCGTCGTTACGAACGTTTAATGCAATATGGTTATTGCTAAATTTAAAAATTAAATAATCATAGCTCTCTATTTAATCTCGTTAATAACAGGTGGAAAGCGCTGAGGAGTTATAATTCCTCAGTATTTCCACCTGTTTTGTTGTATATGGTGGGTAAAATCATCACATTCTGTCCCGTTTGATATTATTCTTGATGAAATCGGATACCTCATTGGCTGGGATTTAAAATAATAAGTTGAGTTTTCCTATGGCTAAATATAAACATATTATTTATGCATTTTCTTGTGTATTTATCTGGAGCTTTATTCCGGCTGTCGCCCGTTTTGGTCAGAAGGATATGGATCATTTCCAATATTTGTTCTGGTCAAACGTTTTATCTGTTATTGCGGTATTTGTTGTTGCTCTTATTATGGGGCGAAACTGGAAGCAACTCGTATGCATTCCTTTTTCCGTCATGCTCAAGGTATTGATCTTGGGCGCATTAGATTGTTTCTTCTATCTGCTGCTTTACTATGGCTATTCCATTGAGAATGGTGTTGCTGTTTTAGTGATCCAATATAGCTGGCCGCTCATGATTATCGGATTGTCATTTTTCTTATTCAAAGAGAAATTATCGATCAGACAGATGATTGGTATTGCAATGGGATTCACTGCGGTCGTAATTACCTTCACAAAAGGCAATATCACTGAAATTGCGGTCGAACACCCTCAGGCACTGTTGCTGGTATTTAGCGGAGCCTTTTGCTTTGCGTTGATGTCCGTATTATCAAGACAATTCGCCATTGATCCTTATATCAGTACGTTCTGGGTCTTTGTTTGTTCCACATTAGTTTCCGCAGTGTTTATGTTTGCCTTCAGCAGCATCAACTTACCTGCTGGTGATTCACTGATGCCAACGTTGCTCAACGGTATCATACTGAACGGCATCTCTTATATCATTTGGTTTAAAGCCATGAGCAGCCCGGATTCTCATAAAATTGCCTCAATCTTATTCTTGTCGCCAGTCCTGTCGATGATGTGGATTATTCTGTTTTTTGGTGATGCTTTTGTTCCGGCTTATGTGATGGGATTGGCACTTGTTATTATCTCAGGCTTACTGTGTATCAGTGCCAAGCGTAAGGTTTCAGGACAGAAGAAACTGACGGATGATTTGATTGAAGATTGAGCTAATAAAATGACAAACATTCATGAACCTCTGCTCACCATGTTGTCCGAATACATAGGGCTACATAAAAAGATTTTGATTGGGTTTAGCGGTGGATTGGATTCCACCGTATTACTGCATTTACTGGTGCGCCTGAGAGATCAATATCAACAAGTAAGCCGCGATCAAATAGCGTTAAGAGCGATTCATATTCATCATGGCTTAAACTCAAAGGCGGATTTTTGGGTTGAACATTGTCGCCAGATTTGTGCTGACTGGCAGGTTGATTTCCTGACTGAAAAAGTCAGGTTAGATACCCGTCAGAATGGTATTGAAGCTGCTGCTCGGGATGCTCGTTACCAATCTTTCCAGCGTGAATTACAGCAAGATGAAATTTTAATCACGGCGCAACACCTTGATGATCAGGCAGAAACGTTTCTGTTGGCATTGAAGCGGGGCAGTGGCCCTGCCGGATTATCTTCCATGCCTGCTTGCATGTCATTTGCGGGAACGATATTGCTTCGACCGTTGTTGGGCGTTAGCCGTGCAGAATTGGAAGTTTATGCGCAGACGCAGGAATTGCTATGGATTGAGGATGATAGCAACCAGGATGATCGTTATGATCGCAATTTTCTGCGATTGCATATTATGCCGCTATTGAATCAGCGTTGGCTTCATTTTCCGCAAGCCGTGTCCCGTAGTGCCAGTTTATGTGGTGAACAAGAACAATTGCTGGATGAGTTATTGAGTGAGTCGTTGAACTCATTGGTTACACCAGAAGGCGCGATATCTATTTCGCCTCTGGAAAATTGTTCTGAAGCTAAAAGAAATGCCTTGTTGCGTCGATGGCTCAGTCAGCACGGTGTAAAAATGCCATCACGGGAGCACATTCAACGAATTTGGTTAGAAGTGGCGCTTGCCCGGAAAGATGCAGAACCTCGTTTTAGGTTAGGACAATATGACATTCGTCGCTATCAGCAGCAACTTTGGCTGGTTCCTCAATATCCGCCTTTGGCGGATATTATTATTGAATGGAATGTGGAACAAGCGCTGACATTGCCTGATGGATTGGGGATGCTCATTCGTTCCGAAGAAAATGGTACCAAAGTGAGGAAACCGGATAGCAATGAGCACGTGACGGTTCGTTTTGGTGTCCATCAAGGGAATATCAGTATTGTGGGGCGCCAGCATTCCCGTCATAGCAAAAAATTGTGGCAGGAATTGAAAGTTGCCCCCTGGCTTAGAGAGAGAACTCCTTTGCTCTATTATGATGAAAAACTGATTGCGGCACTGGGCGTTTTCGTCACGAAAGAAGGTCAGAGTTTGGTTGATGATAGGGGATTTTCGGTTCAATGGAAAAAATGATGCCCGGTATTGAACTATAGAGGTTACCATTTATCGGTTGAGATATGGCCCAATGAATTTTTGTTCGGAGAGATTGAATCATCCTTGATCAATCTCTTTATTTATGGCTTTAGCCA